>JBDSFL010000281.1:0-4076 GCA_039919545.1 Thermoanaerobaculia bacterium
GCGTCGCGGGAGTCCTTTCCGCCCAGGCCGGCCCCGTGGATTACGACATCGTCTACGTTCGCGCGCCTCGGCACGGCGATACCGTGAATAGCTTCTGGCCCGACGCGATCACGCCGCTGCTCCCGGAGGCCGGCGCGAATTTGATGCTGCTTCACCCAGACGGCTCCGAGGAGGTGCTCTTCGACGCGGGGGCCAAGGGCGCCGTCGTCGATCCCACCGTCTCGTTCGATGCGCGCTCCGTGGTTTTTTCGTTCTACCCGGACGTGGTGAACGTGAACACCCAGCGCGGCGTCGACGCGGCGCACTCGCTCGCGCTCGCGGGGGCCGATATCTACCGCATCGACCTCTCCACCCGTGTGGTTACGCGGCTGACGTTTCAGGAGTTCACGCCGAACATGGGAAACGGCGCCGACTTCGACTGCGCGCGTGCGGGCTCGAACTGCCCCCGGGTGGGGGTCTTCAACACGGGCCCCGCCTTCCTTCCGGGCGGGCGCATCGTCTTCACCTCCACCCGGAACAACTTCGTGCCGAACCGCAGCACGCACGGCGGGCAGCGCGTGATGCAGCTCTTCGTCATGGACGGCGACGGCCGCAACGTGCACAACATCGGCTATCTCAACGCCGCGTCCGCGATGCACCCGTTCGTGCTGCGCGACGGGCGCATCGCCTTCACGTCCTGGGAGAACATGGGGCTCCGCGACGACCGCAGCTTCATCCTCTGGGCCATCCGGCCCGACGGCACCGGCTTCGAGCCCTTCTCCGGCTTCGGCGACCTGGACTTCGCGCACCACTTCATGACGCAGGGGGGCGACGGCTCGATCGTCGTCTGCCGCTACTACAACCTCAACAACAACGGCTTCGGCCAGCTGTACCGCTTCCCGATCGACGGGTCGGGAATTCCCGGCGCGCCGCTCTTCGCACCGATCCCGCCGGACACCGCACCAGTCGACACGATCGCGCTCCGGCGGGTCGGCTTCGAGGACCTCACCCCCTTCACTCCCGCGGAAGATGTTCCCGCGCCCTGCCGAGTCGGCGATCTGCCTTATCCGGTCATCCCGTGCGCGGGGGGGAACGGCACGCGGGTCGGCAAGTTCACTCATCCTTCGGCCGCTCCCGGCGGCGAGCTGCTGATCGTCTACACGCGGGGCGCGGCAAACCACAACGGCGGCTACGTGTCGGCGGGCCTCACTCAGCCCTTTTACGACGGCGGGCTCTACCGGATGCGCGGCGATGCGGTGCTGAGCCGCCCCGAAGACCTCGTCCTCGTGAAGAACGACCCGGCGTGGAACGAGCAGTGGCCTCGCGCCGTCGTGCCGTACAGCCGCATCCACGGCGTGGCCGAGCCCGCGGTTCTCCCCGACCTGCGGAACGACGGGGCCATCGACGCGCGCCTGCCGGCCGGCACGCCGCTCGGCCTCGTTGGCTCCTCGTCCCTCATTTCGCGCGATACGCGTCCTCTGCTCGGGGACCGGTTCTATCCGCACCTCAACTTCGGAGACCGCAACTGGTCGTTCCAGGGCGCGGACGCCGGCCTCTACACGGACGACGACGTCTTTGGCCTGCGCATTCTCGGGCTCGTTCCGATCACCGATCGCTCCTATCCCGACAACGAGCGCGCATTCGACTCGCGCTTCTCGGAGCGGGTGAGGATCCTGGGCGAGATTCCGGTGCGCAAGGCCGGCGTGCTCGATGCGCAGGGAAACGAGGACACGTCGTTCCTCGTGCGCATTCCCGCCGATGTCCACTTCACGTTCCAGACGCTGGACCGGAATGGCCTCGTCCTCAACAGCGCGCAGACGTGGCACCAGGTGCGCCCCGGCGAGAAGCGCTACGATTGCGGCGGCTGCCACGCGCACAGCAAGCCGGCGCTCGATTTTCAGTCGACCGCGGCCAGCCGCGTCGGCTATCCGGTGGTCGACATGGCGCTGCAGACGCCGCTCCTGGCCGTGGATGGCACGCGCACGCCGGGCATCACGCTCGTCCCCTCGCATGCCATCACCGTCGAATACCTGCGCGACGTTCGGCCCATCTTCCAGGCGAAATGCGCCTCGTGCCACACCGCCCGCGGCCGCGCGCCCGCGGCCGGCCTCGACCTCGACGCCGACGATCGGCTCGCCGACGGCTTTCCGGCCACCTACGCGCTCCTGCTGCGCAGGCAATCGCCCCAGAATTCCACGCCCCGCGCGGTGACGCCCGAGGGCGACTGGTACGGGCCGCAGGCCTCGCGCTTCATCCGCGGCGGGCAGGCGCGACAGAGCCTGCTGGCGTGGAAGATCTTCGGCAAGAGGCTCGACGGCCGCACGAATGCCGATCGGCCCACGGAGACGGTGCCGGGCGATCCCGCGACGATCCCTGCGGGGGCCGCCTGGCCGGATTGCGATCTCGACTATGTCGGGGAGGCGATGCCTCCGCCCTCGTCCGGGCTCACGCTCACCTGGGCCGAGCGGATGACGATCGCGCGGTGGATCGACATCGGCTCGCCGCTGGAGCGGACCGGCATTGCCGCGCCCGGGCCCCGCACCTTCGCGGGCTTCTTCGATGACGACACGCGGCCCACGCTCGCCCTCGCGCCCGAGCTTCGCTCGGCAGCGGACGCCGGGCGCATCACGCGCTTCGTGCTCGGCGCCTACGACCTCGAGAGCGGCCTCGTCGCCGCGTCACTCTCCCTCACGCTGGATGTCGCGCAGCCCGGTCATCCGGCCGGGGAGAACCTGGCGGCCGGCAGCGGGATCACCGAAGGGGGAACCGTGACGCTCGACCTCGCGGCGCCGATCGACCTCACGCGCACGGAGGTGACGGCGACCGCCGAGGTCCGCGACGCCGCGGGGCACGTCACGCGCGTGGTGCGCTCGTACCGGCGCTCGGCCGTCTGCACGCTGACGGCGCCCACGCTCACGGCACCGGCTTCGGTCACGGCCGGATTCACGGGACTGCTGGCCCAGGTGCCGGCTCACTCCGGAAGCGCGTATTCCTGGGGCGTGACGAACGGCACGCTCCTCACGGGCCAGGGGACGAACGCGATCTCGTTCTCCGCGGCGAAGGTGGTCGGGGTCGCCCGTCTCACGGCGGTGGAGACCGATGCCGCGGGGTGCGTGTCCGAGGCAGCGATTGCGCTGGTCCGCATCCTGCCGCGCGTGCTCGAGGGAGGGCCGGTGGGGCAGCCTCTCGTGCCGGCCGGCGGCTCCAGAAGCGTGTTCCCGGTCGCAGTCTCCGTGAATCGCTTCGAACTAGACTAGGCAGCGAATTCCCGTCCCGTGTTTGCTCCTCTGTCCGAAAGCACGTCTTGAAAAGCGAGGCTCACCATGACCGTCCGGCATTTGCAGCGCCGCACCGCCCTCATCTTCTTGTCCGTCGCGTTTCTCGCGTCTGCCGCCCACGCCACCGATCCGGCGAAGGCGCGCAAGAAGCTCGATGACGAATACGTCCCGTTCACGGCGGACAAGTTCCTCACCTCCGCGTTCATGGACGACAAGAAGATGGTGGGTCTCTTCCTCGATGCGGGGATGCCCATCGAGAGCGCGGACGCGCAGGGCACCGCCCTTCACCGCGCGGTGCGTCACGACGACGGCAAGCTGCTGGCCCTGCTCTTGAAGGCCAAGGCCGATGTGAACGCGCGCTCGGAAAAGGGCGACACGCCCCTCTGCCGTGCCGCGGCCGACGGCCAGGTGAAGAACGCGAACACGCTCATCGCGGCCGGGGCGGACGTGAACGCCGTGTGCGGCTGGCAGAAGACGGCGCTGCACGAGGCGGCCGAGAAGAACAGCGCGCCGATCGTCGCTGCGCTCCTGAAGGCCGGCGCCAAGACCGAGGCGCGCGACCACCACTCCGAGACTCCGCTCGCGATGGCGCTGAAGGGCGAGACGCCTGACGCGTTGAACGTGCTGATCGCCGCGGGAGCGGACGTGAACGCGAAGTTCAAGAATGGCCAGACGGGCGTCCACGAGGCCACGACGCGCGGCAACGTCGCGTTGCTCTCGGCCCTGCTCAAGGCGGGCGCGCAGGTGGACGCGAAGGACTCGCAGGGTCAGACCGCGCTCTACCTCGCCGCCAGCTACGACCGCGTCGAGGTGATCCCC
>JBDSFL010000312.1:0-5236 GCA_039919545.1 Thermoanaerobaculia bacterium
CAGCTCAGCCTCGCCTCGAAGGGGGCGGCGGCACCGGTCCCTTGCCGGCGCCGGGCGGCGGCGCCAGGCGCGCGAAGGCCATCTGCAGATCGCTCACGAGCCCGTCGAGCGAGTCGGTCTCCTCGAAGGAGAGCTTTCCGCGCGTCTTCTCGCGCAGAGCCATCAGCGATTCCACGATCTGCCGCGCTCCGGCCAGGTCCACCTGCCGGCGGCCGTTGGCCGGATCGGGAAATCCTTCCAGGTACATCGCAGCCGTCTGGGCCAGCATGTCGATCAAGCGGAGGAAGGCAGGATCGCTCGCGATCTTGGGCTCGGCCGTAGCCTCGTCCGCCCCTTCGGCTTTCGCCGGCTCGGGGTCGGGAGCCTCCATTTCGGCCAGCGCTTCCTGCCGTACTTCTCCGTCCGCCGTGAACAGGCGTCGATCCACGACCTTGATCGTCTTCTCGGTTTCCGACATAGCACCTCGCAAAGAACAGAGTATTTTACGGTGTCGCGAAAACGACCCCCGAAAAGGAGCCGCCGGTGAGCGATTCGCATTCTGATCCCATCGCCGAAGCGGCGGCCGCGACCGGCGATCTGGTGAAGCTGATCGAGAGGCTTCGCGCCGAATGTCCTTGGGACGAGCGCCAGACTTTCCAGGACCTGGCCGGCTACCTCCTGGAGGAATGCTACGAGACTCTCGACGCTCTGGCGCGCGAGGATCTGGGCGATCTCGAAGGTGAGCTCGGCGACCTGCTCCTGCAGATCGTGTTCCTCGCGCAGCTCGGCCGCGAGAAGCGCGCCTTCGACCTCGGCTCGGTGGCGCGCCGCATCCACACCAAGCTCGTCTCGCGCCATCCCCATGTCTTCGGCGAGGCCGAGGTGAAGGATGCCGCCGAGGTGCGCGCACAGTGGGAGCGCATCAAGAAGGAAGAGAGAGCCGGAAAGGGTGAAGCGAACGCGTCACCGTTCGAAGGCCTGCCCAGCACGCTCCCCGCGCTGCTCAAGGCGTCGCGCATGAGCTCACGCGCGGCGGATCTCGGCTTCGAGTGGGCTCGCGAAGAAGATGTGCTGGCCAAGCTCGACGAGGAGGTCGCAGAATTCCGCGCCGAGGTGCTCGCGGAGAGTCCTTCGCCCCGACGCATCGCCGACGAGCTGGGCGACATCCTCTTCACGATCGTCAACGTGGCGCGACGGCACCACGTCGACCCGGAGGCGGCGCTGCAATCCACGAACGTCAAGTTTCGCCGCCGCTTCGAGGCCGTGGCGGCGCGTTTGGCCGCGCAGGGGCGCGAGCTCGCCGGCACTCCGCTCGAAGAGCTGGACCGGCTGTGGGACGAGGTGAAAGCGGAAGAGAAGGCGGACGAGAAGGCGGACGAGAAGGCGGAAAAGAAGGAGGGTCCCGCATGAACGCGCAGGGGAGCGGCTGTGTCAAAGGGCTCCTGTGGTTTCTCGGCATCTGGGCCGGCGCTTCCACCGCGCTCTTCGGCCTCTTCCAGCTCCGCTATGAGCCGGAAGGGGCGCGCAATGCGGCCCTCGCGGCCGGCGCGTTCGTCACGCTCTTCAGCGGCTTCTTCACCCGCGGTTTCACCCAGGCACGCACCGCCATGAATAGCGACCGCGACGTGGATTCACAGAGCGGAATCCGCACGGTCACGGGCCTCATCGTGCCCACCGGGCACGCCAAGCTCCTTTCTCCGGCGAGCGGGACGGACTGTGCCGCGTATGCCTACGAGACCTTCACCCACGAAGAGGAAGGGGGCCGGAGGACCTGGTTCCGCGGCTTCGCGATGGTTCCGTCCGAGATCCGCGGTCCCTCCGGCACGGTGCGGCTCCTCGGGATGCCCTTCTCCGACGAATTCAAGGAGCTCGGCGATGTCGAGGAGCTGACGTTCACCAACCAGTCGCGCGCCTTCGAGAAGTTGAAGAGCTATCTCGAGACAGCGGCGATCACCCGGCACGAGCTCTCGCTCGACGCGTTCAAGAAAGCGTTCCACGGGATGCTCGACGTGCTGACCGACACGGACGGCACCATGCGGAAGGACAGCGCGGCACCCGGTTCGGATCCCACGCTCAGGAACCAGACCATCACCGAACGCCTCGTGCCCGTGGGTGCCGAGGTGACCGTCACGGGCCTCTACGCGGCCGAGCGAGGCGGTCTCGTGAACGACCCGGACTGGACGAGCAGCCGGCGGCTGCAGCTGTTCCTGGGCAACCGGAAGGCCACCGCGAGCACGCTCTGGAAGCGGGCCGTTGGAGACTTCATCACCGGCCTGATCCTCGTGTCCATCGTGGTCGGAATCGCGATCGCGGTGCTCGAGAGCGAACGCCGGCGCGAAGTGAACTTGAAGTCGAGGGTGCCGAGGACGAGCGGGCCGAAGACGAGCATGTTCGTGTCGGAAGGAACGGGGGCAGACACCGCCTGACGCCGCGCTTCAGTCCACCAGCTCGGACACGCGCACGCGCTCGAAGGTGGTGCCGTCCAGCTCCGAGAGGTGAGCGGCCAGGAACTGCAGCGTCTCGCGATGCGGGTGCCCGATCACGACGCAGTGCCCCTTCTTGCGGGCGATCGCGCGCGCATTCGCCCATGCGGCGGCGAGCGCCTCCGCACGGCCGCCGGCAGCCGAGGCCTCGGTGGCGGCATCGTCGAGGAACACGTCGCGCCGGATCGTCGAGATCCCGAGCGCGCGGGCCTCGCTCTCGGCCACCGACGCTGCGGTCGTGCGCGAGTCGAGAAAGAAGAGCCCGCGGTCGCGCACGACGCGGAGCATCGCCCTCACGACGCGCGCATCGGCCGTGGCCCGGGAGCCTTGATGGTTGTTCAGGCCGACCGCTCCGGGGAGCAGATCGAGCCCGCGCGTGACGCGTCGCGCGATCGTGCGGTCGTCGTCGTCGGGCCCGATCGCCTCCGGCTCACCGCTCGCCGACTCGGCCTTCATCGGCAGATGCACGAGGAGGTCCCAGCCCTTTCGCTTGGCCAGCGCCGATGCCTGAGCGGCTCGCGGACTCGACGGGATGACCGCGATCGCCAGAGGGCCCGAGAAGGCTTCCAAACGTGCCAGGCTGCCGTCGTCGTACCCGAGATCGTCCAGCACCAGGGCGATCACGCCCCGCGAGCCGGCCACCGCGGGCTCGAAGTCTGACGGAGCGGTGCCGGGATTTTCGCGAGGGGGCGCGACAGTGATTGACAGGGGCGTGAGCGGCGTGGGCGCCGGTGCAGCCGCCTCACGCGGCGAGGGAGCGGGCGCGGCGCGCGGCGCGGACCCGGGCGGGCCGGGAGCCTTCGCTCGGGCCGGAGGCGTCGAGACGGCCGGGGGCAGCTCCGGGTGACGGCGCGCAGAAGGCCAGAACAGGAAGAGCAACGCGGCGAGTACGAGAAACCCGGCGAGCCCCAGCAATTTCCAGAGGCAGCCCGGGCCGCGGCTCTTCTTCTTCCCCGCTCGCTTTCCCGAGCGGGGCTTCGTCCCCGGTCGGGGCTTGCGGCTCACGCCGCGGTTTTCGCCGCGCTCGCCGTCGTCTCGGTGAGGATCTTCAGACCGCGCTTGAGGATGGCATCCACCGCGGGTACCGGCTGTTCGTGCCCCGCCGGTGCTTCCGGAATCGCGAAGACGCGGTCGTCAGGCTCGAGCCCCTTCGGAGAGAGGCTCTTTCCAGAAGAGGTGCGGATCTTTCCGACCGAGAGGCGGAGCGAGCCTCCGCTCGCCAGCTTCACCGTCTGCGACGAGAAGCCCATGCCGACCGTGGGCTCGCCCACGAGACGCACGGGGCCCTTCTTGCGAAGCGCTTCGGGAATGGCCGTCTGCTCCTCGGTCTCGGAACCGTCGTCGTTCTTCGCCGCGCGCTTGGGCTCGGGCGCTTGAGGCGTGCCGTTCTCGCGCAGCGCCGATTCGCGCAGGGAAGCCGCGAAGAGCTCGGCCGGACCGCCGGTGCCGCTGTCCACCAGGACCACCAGCCGGCTGGTGTGAATGCGCTCGCCGGGCTCGGCGCGGAATTCCTTCGTGGCGATCTTGCGTCCTTTCAGCTCGCCCAGCGGGCCGGCCTGAACGAAGAGAGCCGAGGCGCGAGCGGCCTCCTCGAAAGTTCCGGACGCATTTCCCCTCACGTCCAGCAGGATCGGCCGGGTGCGGTCGAGCGGCGAGACGATTGCTGCGATCTGCGCGGCGGTTCCCGCGACGAAGGTAGGGATGCGAACCACGGTCTCGCCATCCACGCGCGAAACGGAAACCGGGGTGGGGCTCCACGACGAGCGGATGATCTCGATGTTGCGGCGGCGCGGCTTGCCCCCTTCGCGCACGATGAACAGCCGCACCTTGGCTCCGGCCTTCCCCGCGAGCATCGACTCGATCTCCCAGAGCCCGAGCGCGTGCGTGGCCTTGTCGCCGATCTTCTCGATCACGTCGTCGCTCTTCAGGCCCGCGGCGGCCGCCGGGCTGCCGGGGATGGCCGTCACGACGACCGGGTAGCTGAAGCGCCGCGCCAGCACGAGGCCCGCGTCGATCGTCTCTCTCTTCTCCTTCGAAGCGAGGTATGCGTTGAAGGCCGGCATCTTGTCGGGGGCGACGTATTCCGAGAACGGATCCATCGCCTCGGTCATGCCGGCGAAGGCTCCGCCCAGGAGCGGCTTCACCTCGACAGACTCGACGTAGTTGGAGCGGACCAGGGCAAGGACCTCGGTGAAGAGACCGAGGGGCCGATAGAGGCCTGACTTGCCGTCTTTGTCCTTCTCGTCGGCGCCCATGCCGGGCAGGACGACGAAGAGCGCGAAAATGAGCGAGAGGGAGCTGAGGAGGCCGAGGGTGCGGGTCTTACTCACGTCCCGATGATAGCGCCGATGGGCTTCAACGAAGCCAGATCCGCGGGTCCTGGGACGTTCGGTTTTCCCGGATCTCGAAGTACAGGCCCGGCACCTCGTCCTCGGGCGACTCTCCGAGACGTCCGATGCGCTCACCGAGAGAGACGCGCTCGCCTCGCTTGATGGTGCCTGCCGCCAGCCGGCCGTAGAGGGTGAAGACCCCCTCGCCATGATCGAGAACCACGAGATTCCCGTACCCCTTCAGCCAGGAGGCGAAGACCACCTCCCCGGCGAAGATCGCGCGCACGTCGGCCGCCGCGGCGAGGTCGATCGTCCAGCCCGACGAGCGCAGGAAGGTCTTCGGAAACTTCGGATTCGCGATGCGGCCAAAGGGAACGGCCACGCGCCCGCGCGCCGGCCAGTCGAGCACGCCCTGAAACTTGCGGATGGAGGCGCTTCCGGCGC
>JBDSFL010000350.1:0-14626 GCA_039919545.1 Thermoanaerobaculia bacterium
CTCCTCGTCGGCCCCGCCGCAGCCCGCCGCCGCCTTCAGGGCGACGCAGGCGAGGATCGAACTCTGCGGACCAGACGACGCCGGCAAGACGGACCCAGTGGCAGGTGATGACGGTTGGACCGTCTCCTCGAGCTCGAGCTTCGGCACGACGCGGCCGTCCGGGCTGATGCGCTCGGTCGTTCGCACCTGGACGGTCGTTCCCCGCCGAACGTTGAGCCGGTCGAGCTCGGGGAAGAGCGAGCGCGGCGGGAAGAACGTGTGCTCATTGCCGTCCGACGTGCGGACGCGGTACGCGCGGTACGGACCGAACTTCGACACGCCCTCCTTCGGTGTGTCGTAGAGGAACGTGAGCTCTGTCGTGGTGCCCGGCGTGAGGAAGGTGTTGGAGGACATCGTGGTGAGAGGAAGGGGATGAGAGGAGTCGAGCGGCGGGCGTGGAAATGCCGGGCTATGGAATGCGCCGGGAAGCTCACGGTGACCGGCATCGTCCGGCTGGCGCATCCCACAGCCCTTGGAAATCGCCGCGCGATTTCCACATTCCCACCCCCGCTGCTACTGGTTTTCGTTCTTGGTGTTCAGAGAGGAGGCGCTACGCGCCCGCCGAGGGCACGGGGGACTCCAGGCTCACGTTCGACACGCCGTCCTTCTTCTTCCACGTGAGCATGTTCACCTCTTCGGCGCGGATCTCGGTGACGTACTTGCGCTCTCCATCCTTCTCGTAGGCGCGGTTGAGGAGCATGCCCTCGATGTAGACGCCTTGCCCCTTGGTCAGGTGCTTGCCACAGATCTCGCCGAGCTTCCCCCACGCCACGACGCGGTGGTAGTCGGTAACCTCCTTCTTCTCGCCGTCGGAGGTGATCTCGCGGTGGGTGGCGACGGGGAAGATGATGCGGGCGACGCCCTTCTTCGTCGTGCTCTGCTCGGGGTCGGCGGCCAGGTGACCGACGAGGATGACCTTGTTGACGCTGCGCATGGTGGTGGAGTGGTAGGTGATGAGTGGAGATGGTTCCTCGAGGAGGAGTTAGTACTCGCCGGGGAGTAGGAGCACGTTATCGACGACGTACAGCTGCACCTCGGGGAGCGGGAAATCGGTGATATCGATCGCCTGTGTGACGACCGGCGGCTGATCGGAGTCCGAGCGGCACGTGAGCAGCGCGCGTCGCGTGTCGGCGGTGGCCGTCACCGTGAGCGTCCAGAGCTGGAAGCCGTCGCACGCTGCCTGCGCCTTCGGCTGGTGCGACGCGATGGCGTCGATGAGCCAGTACGAACCGCCGCAACGACCGCCGCCCTCGGCGATGACGCCGTCGGACGCCTGGGCGAGGTGTCGCACGCCATCCGTGTAGAGGAGGCGACCGAAGGGGTGCCGGTAGTGGTGCTCGGTGCCCGAGAAGCCGTCGAGCTCGCCCACGAAGTCGCTCGCGGTACGCACGGGCGTGGAGATGGCGCTGTGCTCGTCAGGCATTTGAGTGCTTTGGTCAGACGGATGGGGTGAAGACGGCGGCGAGTCGGTCGAGCTCGTTCACGGACGTCGCCTGGCTCACGAGCTCGCCTCCGCGGGCGACCATGCGCGCGGCGCGCTCGGCGAAGACGAAGAACGTGCCGGTCTCCGGGTCGATGCGGAGGATGCCTTCCGCACGGAGGATCTCGCCGGGCGTCAGCGCGGCGATCGCGGCGGCGTCGATGCCGATCCCGACGACGGTGATGTTCGTACGGGGCAGGTCCTCGATCTCGATCTCGACCGACGCAGAGACGGGGCCGTCGCGTTGGAGGTGGACGAACGGCGGCCCGGCGCGACCCTGGACCGTCACGCGGTTGAGCGTGTGGGACATGTGGGAGTGGGATTAGGGATGCTCGGACCTCCCCGCGCGCAAGCGCGGGTAAATCCATTCATCCCTGGGCGGAAGTTTCGGGCCGGCCGCGTGGCCTGCGCGCACGGGAAGGAGATCGGTCGCAGTACGAAAGCGCCGGGGCCGTGCGCATGGCTACGTCGTTGCGCGACCTGGGGCACGGTCGTACCGTGGGGCTGACACTTCCCCACGGCGTATGACGAAACGAACCTTCGCGCTCGCGACGCTGCTCGCGCTGTCAGGTTGCGCCGTGGGCGCGGGATCACCGAGCCCCTCGTCCGATCCCGTTTCGGCGGTGTCGAGCGCGCCGGGTGGCCGAACGACGGTCAACATCAAGAAGCTGCGAGGCACCACGTACCTCACCGTCGATCGGGCGACGCTCGAGGAACTCTTCTACGCGCAGGGCAATGGCAACTTCCGTGACGTCGCGGTCGGACTCATCACCCGCGGGAGCGCCTTCACGGTCCCGGACGGCACGACGGCTGAGGTCGTCGCGGAGGAATCCTTCGCCGGCCTGGCTCGCGCCTTCACGCACCTCCGGATCAAGGGAGGGCCCGCCGACGGGAGGGATGGCTGGGCCATCACGGGGAGCCTCTAAGACGTGCCTCGCGCGCGGT
The DNA here is from genome assembly GCA_039919545.1 of Thermoanaerobaculia bacterium. Taxonomy (GTDB): domain Bacteria; phylum Acidobacteriota; class Thermoanaerobaculia; order UBA5066; family UBA5066; genus JBDSFL01. The sequence goes on from JBDSFL010000350.1 coordinate 2,465, forward strand.
ATCGCCGCTCCGGCGAGGGGCCGCCTCGGCGGATTCAGGTTCCTGCCTGCAGCGGGGCCAACTCCCCCAAGGCGGGAAGCGCCGAGGAGGGGACGGCTCCTGCTCCGGCCCGGGACAACGCGAGACACTCGAACAACTTCAGGACCAGTGCAGGGGTCCTGACGTCGTGAGTGCAGGGGCTGATCTCAGAGTTCACGGCCCCCTGTCCGAGCCCCCTGTACTTGGACAGCGGGTTCGACCATCGACCGCAAGATCGGAAAGAATACGATGTGCCGGAGGCCGTATGACGAGTTCCAGCCCGCTCCAGTCCCCGTTGGCCGTCGCGCTTCGTTGCCCGGGCTGCGGAGCCTCGGACCTGGAATCCCGCAGCCAGTCGCACCGCTGCCTCCACTGCGGCTCGCGGTTCCACCTCGCACAGTCGGGTGACGCGGCTCGATGGTGCGAGGAGGAGATCTGCGGTCGAGAGATCCGCTTCCGCTGCGTCAGCTGCGCGGCGGTCCTCTGCGAACGGCACGCCCGCGTGCGGGTCCAGATCGACGAGTTCTTCCGCGGTGCGAAGTTCCTCCTCCTCTACACGGCGGGCGGTGGGAGTAGCCGGACCCTCTCGCTCCCGGATGACGGCGTGCTCCCCGACATGCCAGCGCAGGCAGTGCGTGACAGGCACCGGGATCTCATGGCTCGCGGCGTTGCGATATCGCGGGAGGCGCAGGTCGCGGTGAGCGCAGCGTTCACGGGCTTCATCACTGAGCTGCGACGCCGGACTCCATCGCCGCTCGAGTCGTTCAAGCCTAGCTGGAGCGGCGCGGACATCCACCCGAGCTGCTCGGACTGCCTCGGGCTGGACCAGGCGGTGGACGCGCTCTTCGAGATACGGCTCGGTGCACTCGTGGCGGAGGCCGAACGCGTTGACATGGAACTCACCGAACTCGAGGAGCGCGGGCGTCAGGCGGTCGCGCTCGCAGTTCGGAAGGGCCGCGCATCGGCGCAACGGAATGGGAGTTTCTTCTCTTACTTCGCCGCCGCCTTGCTCGGGGAGGTTCGGTAGGCGCCTCCGCCCTGGGCGTACGGGTAGGCGGGGCAACCATTCGCCGCGATGACGAAGTACGTGCGGCCACGCGGGATCGTCACCTTGATCGCCCGCACGTGCTCGGTCGTGCCTTCCTCTGGGAGCATTCTCGCGTTGTACGAGATGGGTCCGGGAGCGAGCGTCGCTGGCGTGGCGAGTCGACCGCTCCCCACCGCCGCCATCTGGAGCCGGGGGTCGATCGTCACGGGCTCGATGTACGCTGCGGCATTCCACTTCGGGTTGCGGAGCGTCTTCAAGATCTCCGTCGCGTCACCGTCGATTCCGATGGACGACGCGAGGAAGTAGACGCCCGCCGCGCCCGTGGAACCCTCGGCGAAGGCTTCGTCGAGGTTGTTCAGGCCGAGGGGAAGGAAGTCTGGATCGACGCAGGTCGGAATGGTCGCGTACTCAGCGAACTGGAGGATGGTTGCCGAACCTAGCGGGTAGGTGCTCTGCTCGTGTGGAGCACCGGACTGCTCCGTCACGTTCTTCGGCCATTCACCGGCCTTCTTCGCCATCCCCCAGCTATGCCGGCCGCCAGAAGTAGTCTTCTCGGAAGCGCTGAGCTTCAGGAAAGCCTGCCATGCTTCCTTCTCGTTCGGGTGCCGCATGTCAACGATGGTCACGCCAATGGCTGGATCCTTAATGCGGATCGCGTTCGGACCGAACATGCTCGGCCTCCCTGACGCGGGAGTCGGCTGCTCGACGGGGATCGCATGCGGGCCGACGATGCTCCGCTTGCCTGGAGTAGGGGTCGGCTCATCAACGGGGACCGCGTGCGGGCCGACGATGCTCGGCTTACTCGGCGTCGGGCTAGCCGGCTGCTGGGCGGACGCGATGAGACTGACGACAGCGAAAACCGAAGCGAGACGGCGCATGAGCTTTCCTCCTAATCGTTGACCCTGCTGACCTGAATCGGATTCTACCGAGCGGTGATCGGGCGAGGTCCGCGGCGCTGAACGCCGATGGCGGCCACCTTCGGCCTCCCAGCGCCGGGATCGGAACTCGACCCCCGACACTTGCATTACATTCACATACGTTTCAGAGTGATAGTTGTAACCACACGTGGCCGCTTCGTGCGGCCACTCCACACCTACCCCCACCCTCCACAACCCAACGCTAGCCGGCGCTCTGCACGCTTCGGCGTGTCAGGCCGTCGATAGGCCGTTGTCATGATTGGCCTGTACACCAAAGTCTTCTCGTCCTGATCACCCCCTACCCCTCGCCCGCATGCCGCAGCACCGCTCCGTTCGCGCCGCCGCGACCCTCCTCGCCTCCCTCGCGCTCCAGCTCGTGCTCACGGATCTCGCCGCGCTCCCTATTAGCGTGGCGGTCGCGAAGTCGGACCCGTCCGTCGGGACGACGGGCCTCGTGCTCCCGACGGTCGGCGAGCGACTCGGCCTGAAGGACGACCCCGCGCCGGAGGCGGACTTCACGCCAGCGAACCGCGACCAGGAGCCGGGGCAGCTGCGGGAGGACGGCTCGTTCTCGCTGCCGCACGGCTACACGGAGAACCCGGACTACGCAACGGTCGCTCCGACCCACGGCCCCTACGCCGAGAAGCCTGGGCACGGCGGCGCGAAGAAGGGCGGCGGGACGGTCGCGCTCCTGAGCGTCTCGGGCGACATCACGGCGAGCACGACCTGGACGCTCGCGAACTCCCCGTACGTGGTGACTGGGACGATCAACGTGCAGTCCCCGGCGGTGCTCACGATCGAGCCGGGGGTGGTCGTGAAGTTCGATACCGGCGCGAGCCTGCTTGCGTTGGCGGGCGCGACGCTCACCGCGAACGGGACGGCCGTGGCGCCGATCACCTTCACGTCGCTCAAGGACGACTCCGTGGCCGGAGACACGAACGGCGACGGCTCCGCGACGACGCCTGCAGCGGGCGACTGGAACAGCCTGGGATATGCGGGCTACAAGGACACCTCGGCGCACGCGGCCTTCGGGAGCATGCAGTTCGCGAGCGTCCGCTACGGCCAGCAGCTCCAGTCCCGCTTCTCCATGCCGACGCTCGCCGACGACACGATCGCGAGCATGAGCCTCTACGGGCTCTACCTCGACACGCCCCCAGGATCTGCCTACACAATCCAGCGCCTGAGCGTCGCGGCGAGTCAGTACGACCTCTACATGTGGGCCGTGCCGTCCACGACGACGATCCAGAACTCGGCCTTCCGGGGCGCGTATGGTCCCGCCGCCATCCAGGCGTCCTCGAGCACGGCGGTCCGCCTCACCTCGAACAGCATCGACAACAACGGCAACCAGGGACCGACGTTCAGCTGGGCGATCTCGTCGAGTTCGAGCCCCATGGTGCTCCGCTACAACACGATCGCCGCGAACCGGCGCGCAGACGGCATGACGATGGGCGTCACGGCGTCCGGGAGCACGGTCGACGCGCAGTACAACTGGTGGGGATCCACCTCGGGCCCGGCCGTGACGGGGCAAGCCGCGACCGGCGGCGGGAGCACGATCTCGGCGACGCTCGTGACCTTCACGAACTGGCTCGGGAGCGCCTTCGAGGCGGAGCACAAGAAGGGCAACTTCCCGTGGACGCTCAAGGCCGGCGTCGGGGCGGACGTCGCGACGGGCAACTTCGCGTTCACCGAGCACGACCTCTCGATTCCGACGACCGGGTTCCCGCTGGAGGTGACCCGCACGTACAACAACCAGACCGCTACCACCGTCACCGGGGACTTCGGCTACGGCTGGACGTGGAACTACGGCACGAACTTGAACCTCACGCCCGACACCTACGGCGGGGTGGTGTGGGAGCAGCCGGACGGCGCGAAGGACTACTTCCACAAGAACAACGTCGACGGCTCCTACACCGGCGAGGACGGCATCTACCGCCGCCTCTCCTTCGACGCGGCGAGCCAGACATACACGCTCACGCACAAGGACCAGACGCGCTTTGTCTTCGGCAGCACGGGCAAGCTCGTTCAGGAGATCGACACGGACGGCAACACGACCGTCATCGCGCGCGACGGCACCGGCAAGATCCTCACCGTCACGGAGCCCACAGGTCGCGCGCTCACCGTGACGTACACAGGCACCTACATCACCCGCATCACCGACCCCCTCGGCCGCACGTACAACTACACCTACGCCTCCGTGAACAGCGTCGCCACGCTCACCGCGAAGGAGCCGGACGGCACGACGGTCTTCACCACGTGCAGCTACACGTACGGCGGCGCTGCGTACGCGCTCTCGGGTCTCACCGACTGCGACGGCAACGTCCTCGCGCAGACCTTCGATGCGTCGAAGCGCGTCGCAACCCAGACGTACAACGGCCAGGCGAGCGCGACGCGGTTCACGTACGGCCCCGCGACGGACACGCCGACCGGCCTCGTCATCCCGCAGTACGCGACCGCCGTCTTCGACGCGTACGCGAAGGCGCACATCTTCTACTACACGAAGAGCAACAAGGTGACCGAGCACTGGCGCGAGAAGGACATCATCGGTGGCACCTACTACTGGTACTACGAGGACCTCTGGAGCTACGTCACCTACGTCTCGAACTCGCACCGCGACATCGACTCGAAGACCACGACCTCGACCTACGACCTCGCGCGGGGCAACCTCCTCTCGACGGTCGCGCCCGGCAGCCGCACGACCAGCTTCACCTACGACGCCTTCAACAACCGCACGAGCGCGACCGACAACCTCGGCCGCGTGACGAGCTTCGCGTACGACGCGGAGCAGCACCTCACGTCGATAGCGGACCCGCTCCTCCACGTGACCACGACCACGTACACAGCTGCTGGGAAGCCCGAGACCGTCACAGACGCGCGCACGAACGCCACCACCTTCACGTACGACGCCTGGGGCTACCCCGCGACCGCGACCAACGCGGAGGGTGAGACCCTGACGTTCCACTACGACGCGGGCGGCCGGAAGCTCTGGGAGGAGACGCCCGCACACAAGCGGACGACCTACACGTACAACGGGCGGGGCGAGCCGCTCACCGTCACCGACCCCTTGACCCACGTCACGACGACCACCTACGACACGAGCGGGAGGAAGACGAACGTCACGGACGCTGCGGGGCATCTCACTCACTACGACTACCAGCGAAACGTCATTTGGAAGACGACGGACGCGAAGAACGGCGTGGTCGAGTTCACGCTGAATGGCTCGGGCGACCTCGCGACCGTGAAGGACGCCCTCACCCACACGTCGACGTTCACGTACGACCAGTTCGGTCGCAAGCTCACGGAGATGGACGCGAACAGCAAGACCTTCACGGACGAGTACACGTACGGCGGCAGGATCTCGAAGGTTACGGACCCGCTCGGCGGTATCGTCACCTACGTCTACACGTCGGCGAACGACCTCGACCACGTCACGTACTCGGACGGCAAGACCGTCTCGTACACCTACAACGGCGTGGGCAACCGCCTGACGATGACGGACTGGACGGGGACGCACACCTACGTCCCGGACAGCCTCAACCGAGTGACGAGCGCGACGGACGGCGCGGGGAACACGATTGGGTACGGGTACGACGCCGTGGGGAACCTGACCTCGCTCACCTACCCGGGACCCAGCACCGTTACGTACACGTTCGACCGCGCGAACCGCATGAAGACCGTGACCGACTGGAACGGCCGCGTCACGACCTACTCGTACGACGCCGCTGGTCGACTCGGGAGCTTCACGCTTCCGAACGGCGTCGTGACGACGTACGGCTACGACGACGCGTCGCGGACGTCGCACGTGGACCACACGAAGAACGCAACCACGATCGCTGCCCGCGACTACACCTTCGACAACGTCGGGAACCGCCTGACGTCGAACCACGGAACTTCGAGCGATAGCTTCACGTACGACGAGCTGTACCGCATCACGGGCGTGAGCTACGCAGACGGCGCCACCTCGGGCTACACGTACGACGCGACGGGGAACCGCTCGACACAGAGTCTCGCGGGCGGGACCACCGCGTACGCGTACGACTTCGCGGACCAGCTGACCGGCGCCGGCGACGGGCTGCGGACGTACGATGCGAACGGCCAGCTCACCCGGATTGGCGCGCACCGCGGGTACACGTGGGACGTGCGCGGCAAGCTCACGCAGGTCACGGACAGTCCGACGAATAGCGCGCCCACCGCGAACGCGGGGACAGCGCCGGCAGCGTACGTGAACCGGCTCGTGACCCTCGATGGCTCCGCGAGCGCCGACCCAGAGGGCGAGCCGCTCACCTACAACTGGACCGAGGGGACATCCAACCCCGTGACGGGGATCCTCCACGGCGCCCACGCCCCGAAGCCCGCCTTCACGACCGCGACAGCCGGCAGCTACGCCTTCACGCTCACCGTGAGCGACGGCGCGCTGACGAGCACGCCGTCCACCATCACCGTGACAGTGAACGCAGGGAGCCCGCCTGACCAGGTCGTGGACGTCTACCCGGCCACGAACATGTCCGGGTACGTGGTGTCGTCGAACCCGAACTCGAACGTCTTCACCGTCGACAACCTCTGGACGGGCAAGTACTCGTACACCTACTACGGCGCGGCGCAGTTCACGCTCCCGGCCGTACCTGCGAACACGACGCTCACGAGCGCGACGCTCGCCCTCACCGGCAAGACCACCTCGGGGACGACCGCGAACGACCAGTGGTCGGTGAAGCTCCTCGGCACCGCCGTACCCGAACTGGGCGACGGCCACGTACACCACGATCGCGGGGGCCGTGCTCGACAGCTCGCTCACGCCCGTGCTCACGGGCGCGACCGCGGTCGCCCTCAACGTCGTGAACAGCTGGACGTTCACGTCGGCGGACATGGCCGTGCTCCAGAGCCGCATGGCGGGATCCGGCAAGCTCTCGATCCGCACGCAGGGCGACAACATCGGGACGACCACGCGCGTGCAGTGGTACTCCGGGAACAACACGGGCCCCAACGCCGTGAAGCGCCCGAAGCTGAGCCTCCACTTCACACCGGGGCCGCTGCCCAACAGTAGCCCTGTGGCGCTCGCGGGCCTCGACCAGGCTGTCGCCCCGAACGCCCTCGTCACGCTCCACGGTGAGGACTCGTACGACCCCGAGGATGCGACCGTGACGCACGCGTGGAGCCAGCTCTTCGGCCCGGCTGTCACGCTCAGCAGCTCGACGAACGCCTCCCCGACGTTCACGCCGACCGTCGTCGGCACGTACCGCTTCCGCGACACGGTCACCGACTCCGCGAACCAGACCGGGATGGACGAGGTCGTGGTCACCGTGCGCACCCAGGTGCCGCCGCACGTGACGAGCTACGCCTATGACGGGGACGGCAACCGCGTCTCCCAGACCATCGACGGCGTGACGACCGCCTACGCCGTGAACGCGGTCCCGAAGCTCGCGGACGTCCTCGCCGAAACCACGAACGGCGCGACGACCACGTACGTCTACGGGCAGGACCTCCTGTACTCGCTCACGGCATCCGGGCCGCACTACCACCACACCGACGCCCTCGGGAGCACGATCGCGGTCACGGACGCGACCGGCGCAGTCGAGCAGACTTTCGACTACGACGTCTTCGGCCTCCTGCGGAGTTCGACCGGGGCGGGCGCCACGACGCGCACGTTCACTGGCGAGGAGAACGACTCGTCGGGCCTCGAGTACCTGCGGGCGCGCTACTACGACCCGGCGTCTGGCAGGTTCCTGAGTCGCGATCCGTACCCGATGAAGGCGAGCGACACGCAGACGGTGAATCGCTACGCGTACGTGAAGAACAATCCGATGAACTACGTGGACCCGAGCGGAGAGGAATTTGCAATGACCCTGCCCGGGCTACCGACCGTGTTCGCCACGCTAAGTGCAGCAGCAGATTATATCGCTACGGCGTCGGCGACGATGGCAGGTGTAACCGCAGGCATCTCCCTCACGGCTGTAGTACCTATCGCCATCATCGGTGCTGTTCTCCTACCCGCTGAGAACGCCGGACAGCAAGGAGAGACAGAGCCTCGCGCCAAGACCGGCGAAGCTTCGACTCCTAGTTCCGACTCAACGGGCAATCAATCGTCACCAGAACCCCATGGCCCAGGCGCAGGCATGCAGGAGCAGCTCATCAAACTTGGCATCGCGGCCGGTGGGCACCTCATCCTGAGGATGCTCGAACGTGGAGTATCGGTCGATGAAGTCACATCTACTCTTCAGAATGGCACTCGCTACATGGACTCGGTTCGCTTGGATACGATCGCCTACGTGTACAATGGAGTTGTAGTCCTCACCAACGCACTCAACGGGTATGTCTACAACGCCTGGTTGGGTGGATTGTCGAGCCGTTACGTCCCATTCACATGAGTTTACTCTCGTTTCAAGACACAACACCGTACGATAGTTCGCCGACGATAGATCGGCTGACGGGCTGGATATCGGTTCGTGTCCGCCAACCCTCCTCGTCCGCCCCCCTAAGGACACTATCGATTGGCCCCGTGAACCTGGACTTGGACGAACAGAGTGTGGTCTGCAATATCGAGGTGGCACTTGATCCGCGCACGACACGTGCCCCGTCTGAACCAGTTCCTCAGGATGCGCGGCAGTTCGCGATGATCGTGCCGTCGGGGCTGCCAGACGCTCCAGCTACTGTTCAAACGTATGATCCCGAGGCTAATGTGCTCACTGTGCTGATGCAGGACGCTCCAAACTCGAGGGCAATGAGGTTGTCGAATCAGGTGACAGTTATTGCCAGTGCCACTCAGCTTGCGCGAATCGTCGTGTCGCAGGTTCAGATCCCACAATGATCGTGGTCGCTTAGCGCGACTCATCACAGCGCATTGAAACGAGTACGGCGGGAGGACAGCTCCGTGATAGACCGTCCCTCACGGGGACGAGCGACATTCGTGTCTTGCACCCCTGCCAGCATCCTGCTAGACCGTGTCTGCGCCGGATTCTTCGGCGCCTTAGATCACGCAGTGCACGTAGCGCAAAGGCCGCTGCACCGAATCAGGGGAAGACGAACTGTTTCTGGCTTAGGAATGAGGTAACTCCGGATTCTCGCCGATGGAGTGGCTTCCCAAGCTTGAGACACGGGTTCGATTCCCGTAGCCCGCTCCGAACGCGCGCTCATGCGCCATTCCCGGAGTATGCGACCCGCGCGGAGGGCCTGATCGGTACACAAGCCTGATCCGGGCTAGTCCACCCGGATTGCGCAGCGGAGTCACATCGGTTCGAGGGCGTCAGGAAGCCGGAAGCTAACTCTCACTCGTATGGCTTCTCGTCTCCCTACCAGTACGCAAGCCTTTTCGGATTCCGAAGGATCCGAAGCCTCCAGGCTTACGAACCCGTCAGAACCTCGGTCGCGCCGGAAGGGGCGCGACTCCATGCCGAGTCCACGCCCGGAGAACCTCGCCTTCGTCGCCGAACTGGAATCCCATTTCAGCGAGTTCCTCGAACGTGCGGCAGTCCACCAGAGCCCCGTCACGATCCGCTGGTACGTCGGTGCGTTCCGGATGTTCCGACAGTACCTCCGGGAGGGTGCCGGACTCCCTCCGGAGCGCTTCTCCCTCCTCGTCCAAGCGCTCGACGAGTGGTCGGAGTGGAATCTCAAGCGCGGCGTGTCACCGCTGACCGTGAACACGTACTGGCGGGCGCTCCGACCCTTCTTCAACGACCGGGAGAAGCGGGAGGGAGTTTCCAATCCGTACCGGCTCCACCGCGCCCCACGGTTTCAGCCGGCCCCACCGAAGGCCCTGGCCGTGACCGAGTGCCGTCGGATCCTCACCGCCGCCGCGAACTACCCGCGCTGGGACGCATTCCAGCGCGCGCGGGCGGTGGCGCTCCTCGGCACGATGCTGTACAGCGGGCTGCGCCGCAGCGAGCTGCTCTCCCTCCTCTACACCGATGTGAACCTCGTGGAAGGGACCATCCGGGTCCGCCGCGGCAAGGGCGCGTACGGCGGGAAGTTCCGGGTCGCCGAGATCAGCCCCGACCTCAAGACGATCCTCCAGTCCTACCTCCGGGAGCGGAGCCGCCGGGGGTACACGAACCCTGAGTTCTTCTCCTCGACGAGAGTATCCGGCGGCGTGACGGTTCCCACCCTGACCGTGGTCGTGCGGAAGGTGCGGCAGGCATCGGGCGTCCACTTCAGCTCGCACGTCCTGCGCCACTCCTTCGTCACGCACCTTCTCCGGAACGGCGTCCCCCTGTACGTCGCTCGGGACCTCGCCGGACACAGCAACATCTCCTCGACGATGATCTACACGCGCGTCTTCGACGAGGACCGCAAGAGTGGCGTCCGGAAGCTCTCGTTCCGCTGAGCGGCCCGCGCCTCCGGCTCCGGGCGAGGGGGCCGGAGGCAGTCCTCAGAGATCGACGTCGAGGACGAGCCGTTCCGCGGCCTCGCCGCGCTCGGCGCTGAACACGTGGGAGTAGCGCTGGAGCATGGTGAGGCTCGTGTGCCCGAGCAGCTCCATGCTCAGTCGATCCGGCACGCCGGCCTGGCGAAGCAGCGTGGCGAACGTGTGGCGGAGCGAGTGCGGTGTGACCCGGATGCCCGTCTCGCGGGAGATGAAGTGGAAGAGCTTGTTGATGCTCCTGGGCCCGATCCCGCGGTTCTCCTGGAGGGACGACAGGAACTCGGGATGCGACCGACCCACTTTGCGCCGCGCCTCCTGGTACGCGCGGACCATCTCGCGGAGCTGCGGCGGCATGTACGCGGTGCGGGTCTTGCCGCCGTGCTGCCCCTTCCCTCGGACGACCCGGATCGTCCCCTGGTCGACGTCGACGTCCCCGTACCGCAAGGCGGCGGCTTCGCTCCGCCGGAGGCCGGCTAGGAGCAGGAGCCCGACGATGACGAGGCACCGATTCCGTTCGAGTCCCGTCTTCCAGGCATAGTTCCGCACGAACGTGAGCACCGTCTCGGCCGCAGCCTTCGTCAGGCAGTGCGGATCGATGCGACCGACCGAGGGCGACTCCGTGAACAGGAACGGATTCACGACGCTGTCCTGCCAGGCGATCCACCGGAAGACTGCGGTGAGCCCCCGCCAGTACGTGTTGATGGCGAGCCTGGCGATGCCGCGTTCTCGCAGAGAGGCGACCCACGCTCCGAGGATCTCGGTCTGGTCGCGGAGGTCTCCGGACAGGAAGCGCCGGTCGAGGCGGTGCTCCTTCACGAAACGCCGGAAGCCCGTGTACGACTGCCGCGCCCAGCGGCAGGTGCTCGGTTGGAGCCCGCGGACGGTCGCAGCGTGGGTGACGACCGCTTCGACCCGCTCGTCCATGTGCTCCAACGAGGCGAACTGGAGCGGAGCGCTGGGAAGCTGGAGCGTGAACCGGCCATTCGCATCCACGCCAACCGGCATGCGACCCGCTGGACGGCGCGGATCACGCTTGTCTGCTGACAGGGGGATGCCTGATGCCAGGCTTCCGCGCGTGTGCTCCGGAGGAAGCGGCGCGAAGCTGTACATGCGCTAGGTAGGGGAAGGAATGCCCCCGCCGAAAGCGGCCTTCCGTGCCCGCATCGCCTCGCGGATCTTCTCCGCGAGCTCCGCGGGCTTGTACGGCAGCGTCGCCGGCCGGTGGACCTGGATTCTCCGCGCCCGGTAGCGCCTGCCCTTGATGGCCCAGTAGGCGCCACCGACCGGCAGGTTCGAGAGCTCCCGTGTGCGCGCTTGGACTTCCTCCGCCGGTGTGAGGAGCGGGTCGGCCAGCGAGTCGTACGGCCGAATCGCCTCGCGCGGGATCGTGCCCTGCGGATCGAAGAGGTCGCCGGAAAGCATGCGGGCTTCGCTCGCTGGGAGGCGGAAGAAGAATTGGCGCCCGGTGTTTCCGAGGAGGTGCGGCCGAAAGGATGTTGGGAACAGCGACAAGCTCTGCGCCGCGAGCGTGACCGACACGTGGTACTTCCGCGCCGCGACGAGCAGGTCCTCGAGCCCGCTCTCTGGACCCGCGAGGTTGTGGGCTTCGTCGAGCACGATGGAGAACGGGAGGCGCTGCTCCGGACGCAGCGACTCCCGCCGCAGCGCCGCGAGCTGGAGGACGTTCACGAGGAGGCGCCCGAGCACGTCCGCCGTGGGACCGAGGAACCCTTTGGCCAAGTTCACGAGCAGGACGCCGCCCGAATCGACGAGGTCGAGGAGGTCCACCGTGGAGCGCGGCGCGCCGAGGAAGCGCTGCACCGCGA
>JBDSFL010000354.1:0-2947 GCA_039919545.1 Thermoanaerobaculia bacterium
GGATCGGCTCGGGCTGCCCCGGGCGGGGAGCCGCGGCCGGAACGCTCCCTTCGGCGGTGGAGGGCTCGGCGGGATCCAGCGAGAAGTCTTTCTCGAAGACGACGGCCTTGGAATCGCGCAGAGTGAAGACCACGAAGAGCAGGATGGCGGCGAGCGCCAGCACGAATGCGGTGCCCTTCACCAGCGGCGCTTCCGCGGCGCGCGGCCAGGGCTGGTTGGCTCCCACCCCCTCGGGCTCCGCCAGCGACTTCTTCAGCGCGAACGCTTTCTCGATCTCGCCCTTCTCGACGTACGTTCCCTCGGTCCAGCTCTCCTCGTTGTCGTCCTGCTCCTTCGAGAGCATGCGCGGCGGGGCCACGTAATCGGACGCCGTCGTGCGGTCGCCTCGGCCCACCGTCCAGTAGAACTCGCCGAGCACCGCCTCCACCGTGGCCTCGCTCGTCTGGAAGAGCCTGTAGCGGCGTCCCTCGTACGCCGCGAAGCGCGGCATGACCTCGACGGAGCCGCCGGCGATCGGCGTCAGGCAGGACCAGTGCCCGTTCGATTCGGCGAGCCAGTGGTAGGCCTCGCTCCTGGTTTCCTTCAGCAGGTACTCGGTCCAGTAATAGCTCGTGCCGTCCACCAGGCAGCTCTTGCGCACGGCGCCGAGGACCACGTAAGGGTGGTCCAGGAGCGTGCCCGTGGACCCGAGCGGGAGGGCCGGCTTGAAGGGCACGGCGTCGAGGCGGTCGAGCACCTCGAATTTCGAGCCCGTCTCGTCGCCCTCGGGCCGCGACAGGAGCGAGCCGCACGAGGGACAGGCCACGCGCAGCGTACCCGCGGGATCCTTCAGCTCGATGGGCGCGCCGCAGTTCGGGCAGTTCAGCGAGGTGGCGCGCGCGGCCACCTTCCGGTTCGACCAGCCCGCGAGCCCCTCGATGCCGAGCTCGGCGAGCTGGACCTTGCGGCCGACGTAGAAATCATCCAGCCCCGCGTCGTCGCCGTAGTCGAGCGTCGCGAGGCTACCGTCGGTGCCGGAGAGATCGGCATAACGAAAGACGGCTCCGGGCGGCGCGACGAACGGCAGCTCTCCGGAGGCGGCGACGTACGTCGCTTGCCGTCGCTCGACCACGAGGAAGTTTCCGTACGGCGCCAGATCGAGCCGCTCGCCTGCCTCCACGTCCTCGAACTCCGGGGCTTTCGGTGGCGGCATCGGCAGCATGAGGAAGAACTCCCCTTGCGCCTCCGAGAGCCAGCCGGCGCGCCCGTCCTGGAACGCGAGCGACCACTCGTCCCACGTGCCCGAGCCAGTCGAAAGCTGCAAACGGCCCACGATCTCGAAGGGCTTGATCCCCTTCTTCGGCTTGCCGAACATGCCGACCTGGAAGGGGGACGAGATGGGGACGAGCTCGGCGACCTTGCCGATCGCCTCGAGGTTGATCCCCTTGCGCGACACGGCTGAGCGGCATTGGGGGCAGACCGCCACCAGCGAAGAGCCCGCGCGGAAGAGAACCTCTCCTCCGCACGAGGGACACGATGCCGCGCGCGCGCTCACGAAGCGGGAATCTTAGCAGCGGCCGGCGGCACAATTCGTTTCCGGGCGGCCCAGCGCTCGTGCAGACTCGCCGGATGCAAAAGCGACCGATCTTCCTGACCCTTCTGACGACTCTGTTCTTGGCGGCCAGCCCGGTGCTGGCAAGCGCTACGGAGGGGATGGCCCCTGAGCTGGCCTTGGCCAAGCTGACGCGGGGAAACGCCCGCGCCGTGTCGGGAAAGCTCCAGCGGCCGCACCAGACGACTCAGCGTCGGAAGGAGCTCGGCACGGGGCAGCAGCCCTTCGCGGTCATCGTGAGCTGCTCGGACTCGCGCGTTCCGCCCGAGCTCGTGTTCGATCAGGGGCTCGGCGACCTGTTCGTGGTCCGTGTTGCGGGCGAGGTGTGCGATGACACGGCGCTCGGCAGCATCGAGTACGCCGTCGAGCACCTCGGCGCGCGCCTCGTGGTCGTGCTCGGGCACGAACGGTGCGGTGCCGTGAAGGCCGCCCTGGACGGCGGCGAGTTTCCACCCCACATCGCGGCCCTCGTGACGGCCATCAAGCCCTCGGTGGAAAAGGTGGCGGGGATGGAAGGGGATCCGCTCGACAACGCCGTGCGCGCGAACGTGGAGCGTGTCGTCGAGCAGATTCGCCCGAACGTGAAAGAAAAGGCCACCGTCGTGGGCATGGTCTACGACCTCGATACCGGCGTCACGCGCTGAGCTTCGGGACTCTGTAGAAACGCAGGAGCCGCCGTTGCGCACGGCTCCCTTCGATTTTCAGAAGCCGACCCACGGGCCCCCGTCCGTGGGGCCGGGGAGCGCGAGCAGGAAGATCTCCGGATTGCGCGAGATGTTGTCGTTCACGGTGGCCACCCCGACGACGCGTCCCGAGCCGCTCACGACCTGAGCCGTGACCTCGACGCTCTGGAAGGGACCGTCGCCGAGCGCCATCCCCGAGGCTCCGAAGACGTCGTTGATCTGCCGGTACTGGCTGGCCGCAACGTCGACCGTGCTCTCGCCCATCTTGGCGCCGGCGGCCGAGTAGAGCCGCAGCCGCACGCGGCAGGACTGACCCGCGACCTCGCGCAGGATGAGGTTGGTGCGCCGCTGCACGCTCTTCTCGATGCCGGCGAAGCGCCGCTCCTCTTCGTTGACGCCCATGACCTCGGGCGAATCGAGAAACAGCGTGTTGACCTGCGCCGTCTTGAGGCCCTTGGTCGCGTCGTTCGGATCGACCTGTGCCGAGACGCCGCCCACGGCGGCGATCCGGTTCACGTCCCCCTCGACGAGGATCGAGCCGAAGCTCCGGCTCGTGACGCCGAAGAGGTTCGCGATGATGTCGCTTCCCATGCTCTTGGACAGCGCGCCGCGCGCCGGGATCGTGATCGTCTTGCGGCTGCTCTTCACGATGCCGCCGTCGTCCTGGTCGGTG
>JBDSFL010000380.1:0-4509 GCA_039919545.1 Thermoanaerobaculia bacterium
CTTTTCGCCGCCCGACCCGCCGCGGCTCAGATCTCCCTGGGCACCGCGCAGACCTTCGGAGTTCTGGCCTTAGCCGGTGTGACGAACACGGGCGCGTCGACGGTGAACGGCAACGTCGGAGTCAGCGCAGGGACGGCCGCCATCGGATTCCCGCCCGGCATCATCGTCGGTGGGGCCCTCCACAACAACGACGCCGTGGCAATGCAGGCGCAAGCAGACCTCACGACCGCCTACAACGACATCGTCGCGACGCCGTGTCAGGTGGATCTCACGGGGCAGAATCTCGGTGGGCTCACGCTCACCCCGGGTGTCTACTGCTTCACCTCGACCGCGCAGCTCACGGGGACTCTCACCCTGGACGCGCTCGGCAATCCGAACGCCCTTTTCCTCTTCAAGGTGGGAAGCTCGCTCACCACCGCGAGCGGCTCGGCCGTCAATGTCATCAACAACGGCGGGACGAGCTGCAGGAAGGTGTTCTGGCAGATCGGCGCCTCGGCGACGATCGGCACCGGAGCGACGTTCATCGGAGACATCCTGGCTCAAACCAGCATCACGATCACGACGGGCGCCAGCTCCACGGGCCGCGCGCTCGCGCGCACCGGCGCGGTGACTCTCGACACGAACTCGATCAATGCCTGCGGGGTCCAGGTCTGCCCGCTGATCACCGTCAATCCGTTGACCCTGCCGAACGGCGTCGTCGGAACCCCCTATAACCAGATCGTCACCGCCACCGGCGGCACGGCTCCCTATACCTTCACCGTCTCGAGCGGTGCGCTTCCCAACGGGCTTCTGCTGGCCGGCGCGACCGGAGCCATCAGCGGCATCCCGACCGCGCCTGGCACGTTCAGCTTCACGATCACGGCCACAGACTCGCTCGGCTGCAACGGGACTCGCCTCTACGAGATGTCGATCGCCGGGCTCGGCTGCAACGTGATCGCGCTGAGCCCAACCACCCTTCCTCCCGGCGCGACCCAGATTCCCTATTCCCAGGCGATCACCGCCAGCGGTGGTACGGCGCCCTACACGTTCACGATCGCCAGCGGAGCGCTTCCCCCGGGCCTCTCGCTCAGCACCGCGGGACTGATCAGCGGCACGCCGCTCTCGCAGGGTCTCTTCACCTTCCGGATCCGCGCGACGGATGCGCAGGGTTGCATCGGCGAGAGGAATTACACGATCACGATTCTTCCCCTGGCTCCGGTCAACACGGTCATCCCCACGCTCGACCCGCTGGCGCTCGGCATCTTCGCTGCGTTCCTGGCCATCGCCGGGATGTTCGTGGCCAAGCGTCTGATCGCCTAGCAGAGATTCTCAGCGCGGGCATCCACCGGGATGCCCGCGCTCTCTTTCAGGAGCTCGCGGCCGCTCGCTTCATCTCGCTTCCGAGCAGCTTCCGGTCGATTCTCGGCGTCCAGCTCAGATCCTTCCGGACGCCATAGAGGTCGTAGGGCACGACGAGAGGAACGAGGTAGAGGTCGTCCATCATCAGACGCATGCACTTCTGCAGCAGCGTGCGGCGCTGCGCCATGACGAGGGTCGCTCCGCTCTCCTCGATCATCCGATCCAGCTCGGGATTCGCATACCCGTTGTGGTTCGTGGAGCCGTAGCCGTTCGAGCGCGAGTGCGCGAAGCCGTCCAGCACGTCGCTGGCATCCGCGGTCACCGCCGTGACGCCGCCGTAATAGAAACCGACCTGCTGGCGCGCGAGCCGGACGAACAGCTCGGCCCACGGAATGCCGGAGAGCTTCACGCGCACCCCGATCTCGGCGAGCTGGCGTGCGATCTCGGCGCCGTTGCGGCTCTCGCGAAACTCGAGCGTCACGTCGAATCCGTTCGGATAGCCGGCCTCGGTGAGCAGGCGTCGGGCCTTGACGAGGTCGCGACCCGGTACCGGGAGCGTCGAATCGAATCCGAAGACCCCCGGTCCGACCATCTGGCTCGCGGGCTGGCCGAAGCCGCGGAGCACGCGCTCGACCAGGACGCGGCGGTCGATGGCCAGACTGATCGCTTCGCGCACACGATGGTCCTTGAACCGGGGATCCACGGCGCCGAAATGGAGATATTCGATGATCGAGGATGGGCGCGTCTCCACGCGGCAGCACGGGTCTTGCTGCACGCGTGTCACGGCGCTCGGCGGCAGATCCTGAGCCAGGTCGGCACGCCCCTGCAAAAGCTCGATCACCCTTTTTTCCGGATCGGCTACTGGACGAAACTCCAGCGGTGACAGCAGCGAGGGCTGGCCGCGATGCGCGACGGGCTCGAGACGAAGCAGCTTCCCCTTCTCGATCAGACCCATGCGATAAGCGCCGGTCCCGATCGGGGCCGTGATCTCGGCGGGAGACCCGCGGGGCACCACGAAACAGAACGCCAGCTTGTTCAGCAAGGGGGCGTAGGGCCGGCGGGTCGTGATCTCCAAGGTGCGTGGTCCCGTCGCTCGTTGCGACTCCACCTCCACCATGTAGCTCTTCAGCTGGCTCCGCGCGTGCGTGCGGATGCGGACCAGGCTCGCGACGATGTCCTGCGCTTCGACGGGGGTGCCGTCATCGAATCGCGCGTCGTCGCGAACGTGTAGCCGCCACGTTCTCTCGTCGGGGTTCTCCCACGAGGAAACGAGGCGCGGGACGAGCTTCAGCTCGGCGTCGAATGCGGTGGGCCCCTCGAACATGTTCGACAGGATCGCGAACGTCAGGACCTCGTTGTTGAAATGCGGGTCGAGGCCGAGCGATTCGCTGTGCACCGCGATGCGAATCGCGGCCGATGCGTTCGAGGGCTTCGGACATCGAATCGCGGAAAGACTTCCCAGAGCCATCGCTCCGAGCAACAGCGCCCGGCTCGACCGACGGAAGCCTCCGTTCGGACCCAGTGCTTCTTCCTTGATACCGCGATTCTACGGGACTGTCGGTTGATTCTTCGCGGTCGCCCGTCCGATTGAAGAGGTAAGATCCCCGCTTTGGATCCCAGTCGAGTAGCGGAGGCTCCATGCGGTCTAAGCTGATCCTGTTCACGGCGTGTCTGTTCGCCTTGTCACACGCAGCGTTCGCCCAGAACCTGCTCCAGAACTCGGGCTTCGATACGGCTCTCACGAGCTGGACGTCGTACCAGACGTCCGCGCCCGATCCGGTCGGCACGGGAACCGGAGTCTGGTCCGCGACCCAGGATGTCTCCTCGAGTCCGGTGTCCGGCTCTGCAAACGTCTCGTTCGCGGCGACTCCCACGGGCGCGAATGCGGGGTACGGCATCAGCCAATGTGTCGACCTCTCCGCGCTCCAGCCCGTCACGACGGCCACGTTCGGCGCTCGTTTCAAGGTTCCCACGGGTCAGCTCGCGACCGGCGGCGTCAACGTCACCGTCGACGTAGCGTTCCTGCCGAACGCCGGCTGCACGGGGACGCCGATCACCGGCGGGAGTCAGGGAAAGACGATCCTGCTTCCCACGGATCTGAGCGACACGACGTGGTTCTCGACCGACGTCGTGCTCCCCGGCTTCAGCATCACCCCGCTTGCCTCCCCCTTGAGCGCCCAGGTGCGCTTCATCGTACGCCGCGTGGGAACGAACAGCAACACCCTGAACGTCTTCTTCGATGCCGGTTACTTCGCGGTCAACGGGTCCACGCCCGTCCACCTGCAGCTCTTCACGGCCGAGTAAGGGAACACAGCAAACATGAACCGCTTCAGTTCCCTCCTCGCCTCCCTCCTCGTCACGGCGGCCGCGCTCGTTTCCGCACCGCCCGCGTCGGCCGCGTGTCCGACCATCCTGGTCAATCCGGTCTCGCTTCCCGATGGCTATTCCGGCATCCCCTACGTCGGAAACTCGGTGACCCAGACGGGCGGCACCACCGTCACGTTCTCCATCACGAGCGGCGTTCTGCCCACCGGCCTCTCGATGGACGGCGCCGGCAGCATCACAGGAACTCCGACCGCCAACGGGACGTACGTCTTCACGGCGACCGCCACCGACTCGGCCGTCGCCTCCGCGGGATGTACCGGAGGACGGACCTTCGCCCTCAAGGTGAATAGCTGTCCGACCATCAACGTCAGCAACCCGGTGAACACCAACGGCGCGGCCGGAACGGCCTTCACCGAGACGTTCACCCAGACCGGCGGAAACGGAACCATCACCTGGAGCAAGACGGGCACGCTGCCCACCGGTATCACGCTGAATTCCGCCACCGGCGTCCTTTCCGGCACGACGACCCAGACAGGCCCGTTCCCGATCGTCGTCACGGCGACTGATGCGAACGGCTGCACGGGCGCCGGCGCGACCTACAACCTCAGCATCGGATGCCCCACCATCACGGTCACGAATCCCGTCGTCACCACCGGCACGGTGAGCTCGGCCTTCTCCCAGACCTTCACACAATCGGGGGCCGTCGGCGGCGCGACGTTCACGCTCAATAGCGGCACGCTGCCGTCCGGCGTCACCCTCTCGGCCGCGGGCCTTCTTTCCGGCACCCCCACGCAGTCCGGCTCCTTCCCGATCACCGTCCTGGTCACCGACGGCAACGGCTGCACG
>JBDSFL010000387.1:0-6354 GCA_039919545.1 Thermoanaerobaculia bacterium
CAGCACGTTCTGCTGGAAGACCGCCAGCGGACGAGCTGAGAAGCTGAGGCCTTAGACGGCCAGGGCTGGAGCGGCGAGGGGAAGCGTCTCCAGGCAGCCGCGAAGCTCTTCGAGCAAACGCGCATCCCACCAGCCCTTGCGCGCCTCGGCCGTCATGATCGAGAGCGCCTCCTCGCGGGTCGAGGCCGAGCGATAGGTGCGATTCGTCGTCAGAGCGTCGAACACGTCGGCCACCGTGGTCACCCGGGCGACCATGGGAATGGCTTCACCCGTGAGCCCTTCGGGGTAGCCCGAGCCATCGTACTTCTCGTGATGGTGATAGATGACCGGGAGCGCGTACGAGAGCGAACGCATGGGTTCGAGCAGCAGGCGGCCCTGCACCGGATGGCGCTTGATCTCCTCGAATTCTTCCGGGGTGAGCCTCCCCGGCTTGAGGAGGACCGAGTCGCGCACGGCGATCTTCCCGATGTCGTGGAAGAGCCCGCCGCGGCGCACCGCTTCGAGCTCCAGGCCCGCGAGGCCGATCTTTTCGCCGAGCAGCCCGGCGTACAGCGAGACTCGTTCGCTGTGGTGGGCCGTGTACGGATCCCGGGCGTCGATCACCTTGGCCAGCGCGATGATGATCTGCTCGGCATCTTCCAGGGAATCGGCGAAGAACTTCAGCTGCACGAGCGAGCGGATTCGCGCGAGAAGCTCTTCGTTGGCGAAGGGCTTCGAGATGAAATCGGTGGCGCCTGCGGCGATCGCGCGGATACGTTCGGCGCGCTCGACGGCTCCGGTCATCATCACCACCGGCAGGAGCCGCAAAGCGGTGTCGTTCCGGATCTCTTCGAGGAGCTCGATCCCGCTCTTGTCCGGAAGGCGTACATCCAGAAGGATCAGGTCGGGCCCGAAGCCGTAGAGCTCCGTACTGGCCTCTTCCGCGGAGCCCGCTTCGCCAACCTGGTAGCCGTGCGACGTCAGCAACGAGCTGAGCAGGCGCCTGATCTGCACATCGTCATCGACGACCAGGATCCGTCCCGCAGGGCTGGGAGAGAAAGCTGGTTTGCTGCTCATCGGGGAAGCTCCATCGTATCCCTTTTCCCGGATCGGACCATCGCCTCGAACTATGATGAAGTCGTTGCCGTCACGCCTCGCGCTCCCATGCTGAGCATCGAATCCCTCCGCCAGACCTTCTTCGCGGCGCTGCCGCGATACCGGTACCTCGGGCTGCTTGGCCGGGGAGGAATGGGAATCGTCTTCAAGGCAGAGGACGCCGATCTGGACGAGGTGATCGCCATCAAGGTCCTCTCCTCGTTGTTTCAGGCCGATTCCGACGGGCTGCTGGCTCGCTTCAAGCGCGAGATCAGCCTGAACCGGAAGATCAAGCATCCGAACGTGGCGCGCCTCTACGATTTCGGGATGAGCGGCAGTCTGCCTTTCATCACGATGGAGTTCGTCGAAGGGCTCGACCTTTCCCGGCGACTCGCGGACTCGGGCCCTTTCACACCATCACGCGCCACGGCCGTGCTGCGCCAGATCGCGCTCGGAGCCAGCGCGGCGCACCAGGCGGGAATCGTGCACCGGGACATCAAGCCCCAGAACATCATGGTGGACGACGACGGAGCCGTGGCGATTCTGGATTTCGGCATGGCGCGAGGCTCGGGCGGGCCGATTCTCACCTTGCGTGGAGAAGCGGTGGGAACGCCCCAATACATGTCGCCCGAACAGGCGCGCGGACAGGCCATGGACGCGCGCAGCGATATCTACTCGATCGGGGTCATCGCGTTCGAGCTGCTGACCGGAAGGCTGCTCTTCGACGGCGACTCACCCCTGGAGGTCGCGATGCGACAGGTCGAGGACCGCGTGCCGAGCGAGCGCTTGACGGAGCATGCCGTGCCGCCCGCGCTCTCGGCCATCATCCTGTGCTGTTTGGAAAAATCACCCGAGAAGAGGTTTCAGACCGCCGCGGATCTCGAGGCCCATCTGGCCCTCCTCGGTGGCGCGTCCCGGCCTGACGAGAAGGCCTCCGTCCCGATGCCGCTCGATCTCGAGATGGTCATGGAGCCGTCGCCGTCCGTGCGGACTCTTCCCTCGCGCAGGACTGCGGCGTCGGCGGGCGCTCGCCCGCTCGTCCTCGTCGTCGACGACGAACCGATGATCCGCGAGCTGGTCTCGATCTATCTGAGAGAGAGCGGCTGCGAGACGGTCGAGGCGACGACGGGGCAGGCCGCGATCGAGCAGCTCATGGCGCACACGCCGGACCTCGTGCTGATGGACGTGATGATGCCGGTGATGGACGGGTTCGATGCCATGCGGGTGATTCGCGCGCAGCCCGAGCACGACAGATTGCCCATCGTGCTGATGTCGACGCTCCTCGAGCGGAGCCGGCTGGCATTCGCGATCCAGGCGGGTGCCACCGACTTCATCGCCAAGCCCATCGACATGCCGAAGCTGGTGGACACGGTCTGGAAGATCCTGGAAGCCGGACCGGCCATCGCGCGGAAGCGCTAGACTGAAAATGTTGAAAAGCGACGAATCGAGCTCCCTCGCGAAGGCCAGGGCTGAATTCCACAAGCTCCTTTTCGAGAGTAATCCGCTACCGATGTGGATCTACGATGTGGAGTCGCTCGCCTTTCTCGCGGTGAACGACTCCGCAGTCGCGCACTATGGCTACTCGCGTGACGAGTTCCTCAGGATGAGCATCGTCGACATTCGTCCGCCGGCCGAGACCCCAGCCCCTCTGGCCTTTTTCAATGAGTCGCAATGGGGAAGCCGTTCGGGCGAGCAGGGCTTCGCCGGTCACTGGCGGCATCGGAAGAAAGACGGCGCGCACATCGACGTCGAGGTCCACCGGACTCCGCTCACCTACGAGGGCATGAATGCCACCCTCGTGATCGCCCGCGATCTCACGGAGCAGAGGCGCCTGGATGACCAGCTTCGCAGCGTCCAGAAGATGGAGGCCGTCAGCCGGCTCGCCGGCGGAGTGGCGCACGATTTCAACAACATTCTCACGGCGATCCTCGGATTCAGCGAGCTCGTGCTGTCCAGGCTCCCGCAGAACGATCCGCTCCGAAATCCCGTCACGCAGATCAAATCCGCAGGCGAGCGGGCGGCCGCGTTGACGCGGCAGCTCCTGGCATTCAGCCGCAAGCAGGTGATGGTCCCTCAGCAGATGAACCTGAACGGGTCGGTTTCGGGGCTCGAGCGGAACATGAAGCTGATGCTCGGCGACCACATCCAGCTCATCACGAAGCTCGCGCCCGATCTCGAGATCCTGAATGCCGATCCCGGGCAGGTCGAGGAGATCGTCCTCAGGCTCGCCGCGAACGCGCGGGAGGCGATGCCGTCGGGGGGAACTCTCCAGGTCATGACGGCGATGCTCGACGTCGATGCCGCGTACGCCCGCAGCCGTTTTCCGCTCATCCCGGGGCGCTACGTGTCGCTCGTCGTCCGCGACTCGGGCGTCGGGATCTCCGAAGAAGCCCGGGAGCATATCTTCGAGCCCTTCTTCACCACGAAGCGGACCGGGCAGGGAACCGGACTCGGGCTCGCGACGGTTTACGGCATCGTCAAGCAGAGCGGCGGCTACATCTGGGTGAGCTCCGAACCGGGCAACGGCACGATGTTCGAGATCTACTTCCCCGTGGTTCCCCGGGAAATGGCCGGCATGAAGCCGGGGCTCATGAAACGCGTCGCGGAGCCAGATTCGATCTCGATCCTCGTGGTCGAGGACGAGGACATGGTGCGCATGCTGCTCAATACGCTGTTGAAGGAGCAGGGGCACACCGTGCGAATCGCCGCGAGCGGACGCGAGGCTCTGGCCATCCTGGCCGACACGGACGTGGTGATCGATCTCCTGCTCACCGACGTGGTGATGCCGGAGATGAACGGTCCCGAGCTCGCGAGGCTCGCAGACCGCGAGAGGCCAGGCCTGAAGGTGCTCTACATGTCCGGCTATGCGGACAAGGGGATCGTGCGTGAGGGTGTGCTCGAGCCCGGCCTCGCTTTTCTGCCGAAACCGTTCACGCCGCAGAAGCTCGCTCAGAAAATTCGTGAGGCCGTGAGCCAGGAGCCTGTCTGAGTCATCCCGGGATCGCACGCATGGGGCTCACGAGGCAAGATCAAGGCGCAGCGGCGTGTGATGGAGCGGTTCTCCTGCCGCGTCGCTGCAACGCCGAGCTTGACCGCAACCCCCATGCGCCCACGGGGTTCCGGGCGGCGCGGGGCCGCCTGCGGCGTTGACGCGGCTTCCCGGGGGGCGCGTTTCCTTGCGCCCCCCGGACCCCCAGCCATCTGCTTCGACACACGGCGGGGTCGTCGCGCCGCCTTGCAATCGACCCCGCGGCGCTCGGAATGCGATTTCCCGGGACGACTCGGACAGACTCCTCGCTTTCCGCGGCTTGCGCATCAGAACAAGATCGTCACGACGATGCTGTCGCTGTAAGCGCCCCGAGGAACATCCTGCCGGGCCGGAATCCGGCCGTAGACCGTGATCGTCTCGTTCGTGCCGTCTGCTGGAGGAGGAGCGTCATAGAGAGAGGTGCCCGCGGTCCCGTCGCCCCACACCGTGGTTCGCGCCGCATCGAGGAAAAGGTTGTACGACAGCGTGTGCGAGGCTGAAGTCAGCTCTCGCGGAGCAAACCCCGAGCCGCCGCCGCCGAGACTGATGCTGGGCCCCGACACAGGTGTCGAGCAGGAATAGGTGATCGCGCCGGTGCTGTCGACGGGTGCGGCCGCCAGGACGTCGTAGCTTCCGAACGCAACCGAACCCACCATGCCGAGGGTGCAGCTTCCGGCGCGGAGAGGCGATGCGAAGACGAGGGCCGCGACAACCATGACTGCTGCCGGGATGCGGTGGCCGATCATGTGGACGACTCCATCTTGCTGCCGGTGATCTGGTAGACGAATCCGATTTCCGGCGAGGTCTCGAGCAGGGTGGCGCGATAGCCGAGCGCCTCCTGAGCGGTCTCGAAACCGCCGAGCACGGCGCGATACCACGTGCCGCGGGCCCCGAGATCGACCGACACGACGAACCCGCGCCTCCCGGCACGTCCGGACAGAGTCGCGGCCTCGCGCTCGGCGGCCCGGCGCGTGCGGTAAGAGGAGAACTGGATCACGTAAGCGGGTTTTTTGCCGGCCCAGTCAGGCGAGACGAAGCTTGCCGGGCGGAAGTCGGCGTGGCGGACCGATACTCTGGGCGCCGTCACCGTCGCCGCAGAGAGGTCGGGCTTCGGAGGCGCGGCGCCGTCGTGGGTGAGCTTCAGCAGCGGCACACGAAGCGGCCCCGTCGAATCCGTGAGCAGGGCGGGCGTCCGAGCGGTAAGGGGGCGCGCCGTGCCTGCCGCACACTCGAGCTCGGCGAGCTTCACGATGGGATCGGGCGAAGGCGGCAGGACGATCGTCATGTCGCAGACGACGCCGCGATACAGCACCTGCGCGGGATGGCTCCCCGAGGGAACGTTCTCCAGGTAGAACCCGCCGTTCGAACCGATGGACGATTCGAAGTCGCGGCCCTCAGCCGTCACGCGCAGCGAGCCGTTCACCGGGACGACGGCGCCGTCGTGAAATATCAGGTGCAGCGCTCCGCGGAACGCCTGGAATCGCTGCACCGCGAACGAGACCACGGCACCGCCGCGATACGGGGGAGCGATGAGCTTCTGGACCGCTCCCACCTCGTAGCCGAGGGGCACGTCCTCATCGGCGATGCCGAGGACATTCCCGTAGTAAGGAAGGAGGTCCGTCACCAGGAGCTCGCCCTTGCGGTTCGTCCGCCCCACGATCTGGTTGCTGCTGAAGCCGCGCACGCCCCCGACACCCGGAACGCGGATGAGCGCGAAGCCATCCTGCACGCGCCGGCTCAACGCGACCGTGCCGTCGATGGCGACGAGGCCGCCGCTCACCGTCAGCGAGCCAGCGCTCGTGCTTCCGACGCGGTCATACGACGCTTCGTAGCTGCCGACAGGGCCCTGAAGCTGCACGCGACCGCTCACGCTGTCGGTGGATCCCGTCGAGGCGTGCATTCGGTAGCCGAATCCAGAGCCTGCGGGCAGCGACCGCTGCGCGTCGAGAGACAGACTCGAGCCGCCATCCTGATCGTGAAAGGAAAGGTTGGCTGAGGTCGCGCTGCCGAGCGAATAGCTCACCCCGACGAAGGCCTCGTTGGAGGCTCCGCCGCCTCGCGCCAGGCTTCCCGAGAGAAACACAGTCGCTCGCTGCCCGACTCGCGTGCTGACCGACGCCGTGAGGCGGTTCGAGGAATCCCTGTCGCGATAGGCGAGGCGTGAGTACTGAAGGGAGAAGCTGCCCAGCGAGCCTGCCTGGAATCCGGCATGGGCGCTGGCCTCCAGGGTGGGGCGGTCGGCGGACGAGGAA
>JBDSFL010000394.1:0-7368 GCA_039919545.1 Thermoanaerobaculia bacterium
CTGATGTGTGGCCGGCTCACGCCGGCCACACATCTCGGTCCGGTGGTAAGTCCTTATTTGGCGGACGGCTCAGGCTGTCCGCCATTTTTCGTTTTGGACTCGAAAAAATCTGAGAGCCTGACGAGAATTGCGTGAAAGATTCCCGGAGCTGGCGACACTGCCTTCGCAATGAGAACTCTTTCTTTCGATTGCGGCGGGGAAGTCCCGCAAGAGTTCTCGATTCGCTTCGTTCTTTCTGTTAGAGTTTGACGTTAGTCCCTTTTTCGCGTGAGCGGCTCCCGTCCCGGTTTCTGGTTGCACCGAATCCGTGAAGCGCGAACTTAATTTTTTCTCTCGATGGGGTGAAAGGGGTTCCAGATGATCCAGTCCTTGCGGCGCCTTGGGATGCCGAGCGTGAGCGTTCTCGCGATGGCGTTCGTGTGCGGAGCGATGGAGCGACCCGTCGCCGCGCAGTGCACCGTGACCTCGCCCCTCAGGCAGTTCGCTCCCAGCGGGAATCCTCTCGGGTACGGGCCCTCCGGGCACTTCAAGAGCGGCTTCGCCACTACGATCGAGATGTACACCTCGGGCGGAGCCAAGAAGCTCATCATGCATGAGAACTTCGGCTACACGACCTACGACCTTTCGAATCCCGGCGCTCCCGTTTCCTCGGGAGGCCAAGACATCGAGAACCTTCAGGGCACCTGGGCCAAGACCGGCGATGGATTCAGCACCATCACCACAGCCACGGTTTCGGCCGACGGTTCACGAGCGTTGGTTGGTACCCGCACCCTTTCGCACGGAACGCTCCTGATGAAGCCCAATGGCACCTCGTTTTCATTCGCCGGTGAATTCAATCCAGCCAATGCGAGCAGCCTCGTCGTCGACCTGGTGAACGGTCGCTATATCGCCTATGCCCTTTACGGCCAGGGATCCAGCGTCCCTCTCCGCGTCGCCGACGTGACGAATTTCGTGGGGGCCCCGAATACCGAGAAGGTGGGCTCGATCAGCAGCGAGTCGGTCACGGGCGCGCGCGTCGGGTTCAACATGATTCGCGCCGGCCACTACATGGTCTATTCGACGGGCGACGGGATCGCCGTGATCGACGGGAACAACATCCCAGGCTCTGGCGGCATTGCGGCGAATATCGGAACCCATGTCTTCTCGACGGGCGATTTTGGCCTTCCTGGCGGGCACTACGTCGGCGATTTCGCCGCTGCCGTGCATCCCGTCGACGGGAAGCTCCATATCATGGTCCATACGAAGACCGTCGGTGGCAGTGCGAATTCCTCGGGAGTCGCTCTCGGCCGCACGAGCGATGGCGTGAATCTCACCGTGGTCGGCGCCAAGCTCACGCTTCCCGGTCAGTGGGCAAACGCCACACCGGTGAATTCCGGGTCGATGGTCGCGACCGCCGACGACCTCATCGTGATGACGTGGGCGCGCGTGATCTCTTCAGGCGGATACGACAACAAGCTCACCACGTATTCGGCCTCGGGATGGGGCACCGATTTCACTCCCAGCCTGGTCGCCAGCTCGTCGGCCTTCCAGGGCTCGAGCGGCACCCTCTTCGCCACGCCGGTCGTGATGCGCGGCTTTGCCCAGGGCACCCAGGTGAACGCTTACGTTGGAACCGGGGAAGCGGCCTTCGCGCTCTCGATGACGTGCTCCGGCTCAACGAGCTCCCCGGCCACGGCCGACATGATCGTCCAGACCGATCCGGGCAATGTCACCTTGAGCGACGGCGCGAACGTGTTCCTGGGCGACAAGTTCAAGATCACCCCTTCCGTCAGCCCTTCCCCGAACACGCAGCCGCTGATCGACTGGCGCTTCGACTACGACTTCCACGCCAGCTCCTCCGAAGACAACGGCTCGCTCCCGCGGATCAAGTTCCCGGACGAGCAGGGCGGTGCGACGCCGCCTTCGCTGATGTCCCTCGTGGGACCGTGCGACCCGAGCGTCTCGGGCACGACCGCTTCCACCGGCGTGGGCTGCTGGAATTCGGTGACCACGAATGCGTTCCCGTCCTCCGATTTCTCACGGGCGGTCGCCGCCGGGGACAGCAAGATGCTGACGCTGGCTCTGGAAGCGCGCAACGCGAACGGTTCCAATGGCCTGCGCACCTTCCGTCTGAACTTCACGGTCCCTCGGGTCAAACTCAAGAACAGCTCTTTCCTCTCCACCACGAGCAGCACAGCTGTGCTTGACGGCTCCGAGGGGACTCCCCAGACGAGCGGCTACAAGTGGTACTTCGGGGGAGATCCGCTCGCTCCGCAGGGGGAGATCCTCACGCAGGATACGAGTTGCGCAGGGGCCGCCTGTAATCATACGTTTGCCGGGAAGGGGAACTACAACTACTTCCTGTCCGTTCCCTACGCGAACGGATACACCTCACCCGATTGCGCCAACCCTTGTAACCAGTCACTCGGCAGCGTGGCCATTACCGACGTCGTCTTGGCCTTCACAGCCCCTTCGAGCGTCCAGAAGGCGAACCCAACGTTCACGGTGACGAGCCAATCGACGCAGGGCGCGGTGACGTCTTGCAGCACGGGTCTCGAGTACAACGTTTGCAACGCGACCGCCGGAGCCTGTAGCGCCGGCACGTATAGCCCGTTGAGCCTGTCGGGCTCGGGCTTGGGCGGCTCCGCCTCGATCCCCACGCCCGCCGATCCGGGTAGCTACTACCTTCGAATCCGGTACAACTATCAGAATGCGTCGGGGTGCAGTCTCGCAAATTGGACACCGAACACCGTCGCGGGGAGTCCCACCGCGTGGTCGTTCATCGTTTCGAACGTCACCCCGACGATCCGCGTCGGAATCGCGGGCGCAGCGCCGATCGTTTGCGGTCTGGGAGCGGGGGGCGGCGGCAATGCCTGCCAGGTCACCGTGGGTGATGCCCTCGTGGCTCAAGTATTCGTCAATGGCGCTGCGGACGCGGGAACGGGTGCGACCTGGACGGCACCAGGAGCCTCGCCGGGCACCGGCTCGGGGGGCACGTATAGCTTCTCGTACGGGAGCCAGGGGACGAAGACGCTCACTCTGGTCGGCTATGGCCAGACCGTGACGCAGGGGATCGACGTCGGTGCGGCCTACGTGCCGGTCACGCCGCTCACGGTGAACAGCGTCAACGCCTCACCGTCCAGCGCGTCTCCGAATCAGGCTATCAGTTTTTCCGCCTCGGCCTCGGGAGGCACGGGATCCATCTCCTATACGTGGTCGTTCAGTGACGGAGGGTCGGGCACCGGCTCGTCCGTCTCGCATGCATTCGCCAGCGCGGGCACCTTCAGCGGGACCGTTACGGCCCGCACCACCGGCGGAGACTCCGCGGCCCGGAGCGTCTCGGTTTCCATCGGAACCGTCGTCGTGCCGACCAACATCGACTTCACCATCAAGGACGATGCCACGGGCGTCCTCGTTCAGTATTCGTCGGCCTTCGGCTACGGGGCCAACAGCGGACAGGTGCTCAGGATGGTTCCGGTCAACGCGTCGGGAGCGTTGAGCTGGGACTTCGGCGACGGCACCAGCTCGACCGAGCTGAGCCCGGCAAAGACCTATACGACCGCCACGGACAAGGTCTACACCGTGAAGCTGGTGGCCAACGGCCAGACCCGGCAGGCCACCATCGAGATCACGGGGGGCCTGGGCCCTCAGCTGTCCGGTGGGTACACGTACCGCTATGGCGACGGCACCGCCGTGAACACGGCGGTCGTTACGACGGGTAAATCCATCCGGTTCACTGCCAGCGACGCGGCGGATACCTTCGTGTGGGATTTCAACGACGGCACGGCCATCGCCACCACCGCGATCGTCGACCACACGTTCAACGGCTACGGCACCTTCCGTGTGGTCCTCAGCGTCACCAAGGCCGGGCTCACGCCCGCCACGACCACCAGCCCGACGTCATTCACCATTCCGCCTCCGCCCGAGCCCGACCAGTGGCTCGTGCCCGGCATGGCCTACTCGGAAGGCCAGGGCGGCGCGCAATGGCAGTCGGACCTCTCGGTCTACAACCCGCATACCACCCAGCCCATGACGATCTCGCTCGCGTTCCTCGACGGGCAGGTCGCGCTCACGAATCCCAATTCGCTGGTGTGGTCGCAGTACGTGCTCGCGAAGGGCCAGACGATCACCTTTGCCAACGTCTTGAAGAACCCCCCCTTCTCGCTGCCCAAGGGGAAATACGGCGCGATCCTCGTCCGCGGCGACGTTCTTCCGTCGCAGCCTGTTTTCTCTTCACGCACCTACAACAGCGGAACGGGAAGCGGCACCTATGGCCTTTCCATGGCTGCCACGGCGGTCAGCGGAGGTGTCCATCTCGGCGCGCAGGCTCCCGCGGCCGTGGCGGCCAGCCGGCTCATCGGGCTTCGCGAGGATGCCGGCAGCTATACCAACTTCGGGATGGCCAACCTCAAGGCCGATTACGCCAGCGTCGAGGTCAAGTTCTTGGATGCGAACGGCA
Organism: Thermoanaerobaculia bacterium; assembly: GCA_039919545.1. Taxonomy (GTDB): domain Bacteria; phylum Acidobacteriota; class Thermoanaerobaculia; order UBA5066; family UBA5066; genus JBDSFL01. The sequence continues at coordinate 4,439 of JBDSFL010000394.1, forward strand.
ATCCGCTCGGAACGCCCGTGATGTTCAACCTCAATCCGTACGGCGTCGCCCAGTACAACAATGTCCTCTCGGCTGATCCGCCGCTCGGCGCGGGTTACCGCGATCCGGTCAGCACCTATTCGGCGGCGGTTCGCGTCATCTCCGGGACAGCCGTCTCGCCTTATGCCACGGTGATCGACAGGATCTCCAAGGATCCCATCTTCATCACCCCGCCGACGCATCCCTCCTCGTCCTATCGCCTGCCCGGAATCATCCGCGCTCAGGGCCTGAACGAGACCCTTTGGCGCAGCAATCTCGTGCTGTACAACCCGTCGGCCTCGCCGCGGAAGGTGAACCTCACGTACTCGTTCCTGTCCGATAACGGCTTGCAGGCCCGTTCCTCGGTGTCGAAGTTCCTCGACATGGCGCCGAACCAGATCCTCGCGGCCGACGACTTCGTGAAAGTGTGGCTCAACCTCCAGGAAAGCGATCGCACCAACTTCTCGAACTCCTGGGTCGACGTTTCTCCTGCCGCGGGAGATACCAATGTCGATCCGCTTCTCCTGATGGGTCACACGTACAACAACCAGCCCACGGGCAACGTCGGGCTCCAGATCCCCGGCTTCACCACCGACGACGGCGTCTCGTCCCTCACGACCAAGAAGCGGCTCCTGATGACGGGCCTCACGTCGTCCACCGCCTACCGCACGAACGTGGCGTTCTTCCTCGTCTCGCAGACCGCGGGCGGTGCGGCGCAGGCGAACATCAAGCTTCTCGATTCGACCGGAGTGGTGCTGAAGACCGTCGCGATCTCGCTCGACGCCTTCAACGCGTTCGTCCAGAAGAACGACGGCGAGCTGTTCGGCGACATCGGGGGCAACAAGAGCAACATGAGCGTCGTGCTCGAGAACGTATCGGGTAGTTCGCAGATCGCGGGCTACGCCACCGTCATCGATCAGATCTCGGGCGACGCGATCCTCATCGCCGCCCAGCCGGCCCCCTAGCGCAAACAAGACAAGCTGAAACCCCGCCCGAATCGTCGGGCACACCCCTCACTCGGCCCGGGCTCCTCGCCCGGGCCCATTTTTTTGTTCAGAGCATTTCGATGTTCGATTCGCCGCTCGGGTTGCTTCGACTCGGGCGGTCCGATGTCTCTTCGCGCGCGATGGCAGCGCGCGTCAGGCGACCCCGCCGACCTCGTCAGCGCGCAGCAGACGGTGCCTGCGTTGCCTCGGAGATCTCGATGCCCCACACCACCATGTCGGTCGCGAGCGGCTTTCCGCCCAGGCGCCGCACCATCGATGAGATCTGTCCCCGGTGATAGGTCCCGTGGTTCACCACATGCCGGAGCACCGCCCAGAACGGCGCCGTGCGCTCCTTGCCGGCCAGGTTCTTCCAGGTGAAGGGCGCGGCCATCCGCTCGGCAGAGAAGGTCGGAAGCAGCTCCTCGAGCTTCGTGTGGGCGGCCTCGAGCAGCGCGACCGCGTTCTCGAGGAGAGGCAGGTCGGCCTCGGCGGGCAGCGTCGTGGCGTCGCAGCCGATGAAGCGCTCGGACCAGGCATTCGTGGCTCCGGCCAGGTGGACGAACGTGGCCCGCGGCGACGGCCACCCTCCTCCGAGCTCGCGGGTGTAGTCGCCCGGTGGCAGGGATCGCAACGCCGCGGCGGTGCGATCGTCGGCCCAGCGGTTGTACGCATACAGGGAAGCGAGCTCGTCGTTCATCGCGAGGGGTCCTCCACGATGGTGTTGGTCAGCGTTCCGAGACCCTCGATGGCAAGGCTCACCGTGTCGCCAGGATGCAGCCACTGATCGCTGGTGATCTTCGATCCGTTCAGCTCGAGGAAGCAGCCGGTGCCAACCGTGCCCGACCCGATCACCTCGCCAGCCACCAGGGTCACGCCATCGCCCGCGCGGCGTACGAGCTCGGCAAAGGTCCAGTTCATCTGAGAGACGTCACCTTCGCTCACCTGGATCCCGTTCACGTGCGCCGTCATGCGCCCCGAATAGACGTTCCCGCGCGGCGAGGCCAAGAGACGGTCTCTCAGCTCGTCTTTCGTGACGAGCCAGGGCCCGAGGCCGGTGGCGAAGTCTTTCCCCTTGGCCGGTCCGAGATTCAGCTTCATCTCCTCCATCTGCAGGGTTCGCGCGGAGAAATCGTTCATCACGCCGTAGCCGAAGATGGCGTCGTCCGCTTCCTCGAGCGTCGGATTCGTGACGGTCTTCCCGATCACGACGAAAGCTTCGAGCTCGAAGTCGAGGTGATCGAGCCGCTCTCGGCCCACGCGCAGCTCGCCGGGGCCGACCACGGTGCGATGGTTGGTGAAATAGAAAACGGGGAAGAGGTCGAACTCGGGAATCATCGCGAGTCCCCGATTCCGGCGCGCTGTTTCCACGTGCTGCCGGAATGCGTAGCCGTCTCGCATCGAAATCGGGCGGGGCACGGGAGCGAGCAGCGCGACGTGCTCCGGACTCACGATGGCATTCGGAAGCCCGGCGGGCGCGGCGAGCAGCTCTGCGATCCAAGGTCCGAGCGCCTCGATGTCGCGGATGAAATCGACCGCGGTCAGATCCTCGAAGCGCAAATCAGCCGTCGCGAAATCCAGGATGCGTCCGTCCGGTAGGAGGGCTCCGAGCCGCGCGAGGTCCGGGTCGAGCGGCGTCCGGATCGGGTCTTTGAGGAACGAAACAAGCTTCATGGCTTCGATTTATACGACAGATGGGGGATGGCGGCCGCTCTGAGCTCAGGGCGGCCGCCGTTCTCGTGCTTGGAAGGGCTACTGGTAGTACCCGCTCACATCGAGGATGACATTGACGTCGCCGGGGGCCTCGTTGGCCATGGTGACGGTGCCGGTGCCGTCGGTGGCGAGCGTCACTTGCAGGTTGTTGGCCCGAACCCGTCCCGCGGCGAAGGAGATCGAGCTGGCCTCGGTGGCGTTCGTATTTCCCGCGTA
>JBDSFL010000431.1:0-2521 GCA_039919545.1 Thermoanaerobaculia bacterium
GGGGCACATCGTGAACCTGGGCCACGGCATCCTTCCGCCGACGCCGCCGGAAAACGTGGGCGCCTTCGTGGACGCGGCGCACGAGCCGCTCCCGGTCCCAGTGGTAGCCTGATTTCGATGCCCGCCATCCCGATTCGCCTGCTGGGCGAAACGCTGCCGATGACCACCGAGCTGCTCGAGCGCTACAACGTCCAGGGGCCGCGGTACACGTCCTACCCCACCGCCCCCGAATGGATCGATGCGCTCGGTCCGGCAGACACGCTCGCGGCGTGCGAGCGCGCCGACGCCAAGCAGGGCTCCGTCTCGCTCTACCTCCATCTTCCCTTCTGCGACGAGCAGTGCTGGTTCTGCGGCTGCTTCATGAAAGTGGTGCCGAAACCGGAGCGCAAGGGCGAGGGACGCGGCGAGATCGAGGGCTACCTCGGGCATCTCCATCGCGAGATCGACGCCGTGGCCATGCGCGTGGATCGCTCGCGTCCCGTGTCGCAGGTGCACTGGGGCGGCGGGACGCCCACCTATCTCACCCCCGAGCAGGCCGATCGTCTCGCCCAGCATCTCTTCGAGGCGTTCCCGCTGGCCAGCGATGCCGAGGTCTCGGTCGAGGTCGACCCGCGCGTCACCTCCGCGGAGCACCTGGAGGTGCTGCACGAGCGCGGCTTCAACCGGGTGTCCATGGGCGTGCAGGACTTCGATCCCCAGGTGCAGGAGCTCGTCAACCGCATCCAGCCCTTCGAGATGACGCGCGACCTCGTCCAGGCCGCGCGCGCGTGCGGCTACGGCTCGGTGAATCTCGATCTGATCTACGGCCTCCCGGGGCAGCACCTGGACAAGTTCGAGAAGAGCATCGACCAGGTCCTCTCCCTCGAGCCCGACCGCGTGGCGCTCTATTCCTACGCGCACGTGCCGTGGCTCAAGCGCCCGCAGCGGGTGCTGGCCGCGCATCTGCCCGAAGGGTCCGAGAAGTTCGCCATCTTCGTCTCGGGCATCGAGCGCTTCGTGGATGCGGGCTACGTCTACATCGGCATGGACCACTTCGCCAAGCCGCACGACGAGATCGTGAAGGCGCAGGTCGACCGCACGCTCACGAGGAATTTTCAGGGGTACTCCACGCACGCGGGGAGCGACCTCTACGGCATGGGCGTGTCGGCGATCTCGCAGATCGACGACACGTACCTGCAGAACACGAAAGACTACGTGGCCTACGGGACCGCGTGTGAGAACGGAGCTCCATCGACGATCAAGGGCTATCGGCTCTCCGACGAAGACCAGCTGCGCCGCGCCGTGATCACGCGGCTCCTCTGTCACACGGTGCTCGATCTGCGCGAGATCGAGCGCGAGTTCGGTCTGGCCTCCTTCGAGGAGAAATTCGCGTCCGCCATGAAGCAGCTGCCGCGCTTCATCGAGGACGGCATGGTCGAGCCGAGGATCGCCGACGAGATCCGTGTCACCCAGCTGGGCCGCATCTTCATCCGCAACGTGGCGATGCTGTTCGATTCCTACCTCGAGGCGAAGTCGCCCGAGGCGCCAAAGGTCTACTCGAGGACGCTGTGAGCGCGGCCGAAGGCCGGCTCGGGGTGTTGGTCATCCAGCTCGGGGGTCCGGAAAACCGCGCCGAGCTGAAGCCGTTCCTCTACGAGCTCTTCGCCGATCCAGAGATCCTCGGCATCCCGTTCGCGCCGCTGCGCAAGACGGTGGCGTGGCTCATCGCGACGTTGCGGGCCTCGAAATCCGCGCTGACCTACGAGCAGATCGGCTGGTCTCCGATCCGGCGCTGGACCCTGACGCAGGCCCGGCTGCTCGAACAGGAGCTGGGGAACGGGGCAGGCCCCGCCCCCGTGGTCCGGGCCGGGATGACGTGCGCCGAGCCGACGGTGGAGCGCGCGCTCCTCGACCTGCGCGCCCAGGGCGTCACGCGGCTCGTCGTCCTCCCGCTCTACCCTCAGTATTCCGTCACCACCACGCGCAGCTCGTTCGACAAAGTGACGGCCGTGCTGGCGAAGATCGGCTGGACGGTGCAGCGGCTGAACGCGCCCCCCGCCTGGTACGACGAACCACACTTCGTGGCGGCGCACGTGGAGCGCATCGAGGAGGCCGCGGCCAAGCTCCCTGATCCCGATCCCGCAAAGACGGTGCTCGTCTATTCCGCCCACTCGCTCCCGGTTTCCACCGTCGTCAAGAAGATGGATCCCTATCCCACGCACATCGAGGCCTCGGTCGCGCTCGTGGACCAGAAGCTCGGGAATCGCTTTCGCTCGCGGCTCGCCTACCAGTCCAAGGTGGGCCCCGTTCCGTGGATCGGCCCCGCCACCCCCGACGTGCTCGCCGAGCTGGCGAAAGAAGGCGTCAAGCAGGTCATCGTCTGCCCGATCGCCTTCGTCTCCGATCACGTGGAGACGCTCCACGATCTCGACGTCGAAGCGCCGCGCCTCGCCTACGCCGCGGGATTGCAGCGCTGCGAGCGCGCGCCGTCGCTCAACACGAAGAAGAGCTTCATCGACGCGCTCGAAGCGATCGCGCGCCC
>JBDSFL010000469.1:0-5655 GCA_039919545.1 Thermoanaerobaculia bacterium
GGCGCTCGCCCAGGCGTTCGAGAAGCGCGGCCGCAAGTTCTTCATCAACGCGGGCGACGGCGCGTTCTACGGCCCCAAGCTCGATTTCCAGGTGACGGACGCCATCGGCCGCTCCTGGCAGCTCGCCACGCTGCAGGTCGATTTCTCGAACCCCGAGCAGTTCGACCTCACCTACACCGCCGAAGACGGCACCCGTCAGCGGCCGGTCGTGCTTCATCGCGCCATCCTCGGCTCGCTCGAGCGCTTCCTCGGCATCCTCATCGAGCACACCGCCGGCGACTTCCCGTTCTGGCTCGCCCCGGAGCAGGTGCGCGTCGTCCCGGTCTCGGAGAAGTTCAACATCTACGGCAGCCAGGTCGCCGAGGCGCTCGACAAGGCCGGTCTCCGCGCCACGCTCGACATCCGCAACGAGAAGCTCGGCTCCAAGATCCGGCACGGAGAGCTGGACAAAGTGCCCTGTCTCTTCGTCGTCGGTGAGAAGGAGCAAGCCGCCGGAACCGTGTCGCTCAGGCGGCGCGGCATCGGCGACGCCGGCTCGCAGAAGCTCGAAGACCTCATCATCGAAATGAAACAAGCCGTCGCCTCGCGCGCGGCGCACTGGGGCCCCGCGGCAACGCAGCAGCGGCGACCCGAAAAGGAGGGTTGACCATCGCTTTCTTCAGAGGTGGACCGAGAATTCCCCCGTCGAAAAACTCGCCGATCAACGAATACATCCTCCGGTTTCCCCAGGTGCGGCTGATCACCTCGACCGGAGAGCAGATGGGCGTCGTCGACCCCCAGACCGCGCTGGCCAAGGGCCGCGAAGAAGGGCTCGACGTGGTCGTCATCGCAGAGCAAGCCGATCCCCCGGTCTGCAAGGTGATGGACTACGGCAAGTTCACGTTCGAGAAGAAGAAGAAAGAGCACGAGTCGAAGCGGAAGCAGAAGATCACCCAGGTCAAGGAGATCAAGTTCCGCCCGAACATCGATGACCACGATTACGACTTCAAGCTCAAGAACATCCTGAAGTTCCTCGACGAGGGCGACAAGGTGAAGGCCACGATCCAGTTCCGCGGACGCGAGATGTCGCGCCTGGACAACGGCCGGCGCGTGCTCGAGCGGCTCATCAAGGACCTCGACGGCAAGGCGCACGCCGAGTCGGGGACCGAGATGATGGGCAACCGGATGCACCAGATCCTCAGCCCTTTGAAAAAGCACTGACGACAAGATCCGGGCGGGCGAATGTGCGCTCACCCCTTTTGAATAACGACAGCAAGGAGCCCAGCCATGGCAACCAAGAAGCGGAAGACCCATCGCGGCGCCGCCAAGCGATTCCGGATCACCGCGAGCGGCAAGTTCAAGCGAAGCCACGCGATGAAGCGGCACATCCTCACGAAGAAGAACGCCAGCCGCCTGCGCGACCTCGACAAGGAGTGTCTCGTCTCCAAGGCCGATACGGCGGTCGTGCGCAGGATGCTTCCGTACGCGTAACTTGATCTTGGGGGTTTCTCGATCCCCCCAAACCTCTGGAGTGATCTGGGGAGACGATCTCCCCAAACCCCTCTGGAATCTGGGAACGGACACCGGGATGCCGGCACCCTTCCCTCGCACTGAAACAAACGATCTCTCAAGGAGTCACCTATGCCTCGCGTCAAGCGTGGACCCAAAAGAAAGAATCGCCGCGAACGGGTACTGGACCTCGCGAAGGGTTATTACGGAACCAAGCACAACTGCTTCCGCATCGCCGAGCTTCAGGTCGAGCGCTCGCTGGCCTACGCCACGCGGGACCGCAAGCAGAAGAAGCGCGAATTCCGCGGCCTCTGGATCATCCGCATCAACGCGGCGGCCCGCGAGCACGACATGAGCTATTCGAAGCTCATGGACGGGCTCAAGAAGGCCGGCTCGGACGTGAACCGGAAGGTTCTCGCCGAGATCGCCGTGCTGGATCCGAAGGGGTTCGCCAATCTCGTCGCCTCGGCCAAGACCGCTCTCGGCTCTGCCGCCACGGTCTGATCCCCGGCTTTTCGATTTGTCCGGACTTTTCTCCGTCGACGATGCCCGTGCCCGCTTCTCGGCGGACCTGGCCGAGGCGGAGCGGGCTTCGTCCGCGCGCGGCGGCCTGACCCCGCAGGACGTGCAGGCTCTGCACGTCCGCTGGCTGGGGAAGAAGCAGGGCGTCGTCACCGACCTCCTCGCTCGTCTCAAGGAAGTGCCCAAGACCGAGAAGGCCGCCTTCGGAGCGGGGGTGAACGCTCTGAAGAAGGAGCTCGAGGAACGCTTCACGGAGCTCGAGCACAAGGCCGGTCAGCGCGCGTCCGCCGAGGCCGAGAGCGCCCGCGCCGTGGACGTCACGCTCCCGCCGCGGCTCGCGCCGGCCGGGCGCCTGCACCCGTTGACGGTCGTTCGACGGCGTATCGAGGAATCGTTCCGGCGCCTCGGCTACGAGATCACCGACGGCCCGGAAGTCGAGAGCGACTGGTACAACTTCGAGTCGCTGAACTTCCCGCCCGATCATCCGGCGCGAGACGCCGTCGACACCTTCTTCATCGAAGGGGGCGGCACGGGCCGCGACCGGCTGCTGCTGCGCACGCACACGTCGCCGGTGCAGATGCGCACCATGGAATCGCGCAAGCCCCCGATCCGGATCCTCGTGCCGGGGCGCGTTTACCGCAAAGACGACATCGATCCGCGCCACTCGCCCGTCTTCCATCAGGTGGAAGGGCTCGCGGTGGACGAGGGGATCACCTTCGCCGACCTGCGCGGCACGCTCTCCGCGTTCGCCCGCAGCTTCTTCTCCGAATCGGCGCAGGTGAGGCTCTCGCCCACCTTCTTCCCGTTCGTCGAGCCGGGCGTCGACGTCGCCGTGAGCTGCGTCTTCTGCCAGGGGAAGGGCTGCCGCATCTGCTCGGGCTCGGGCTGGATCGAGATCATGGGGGCCGGCATGGTCCACCCCAAGGTGCTCGCGGCCGGGGGCATCGATCCGGAACGCTACACGGGCTTCGCTTTCGGGATGGGTATCGACCGCATCGCGATGCTGCTCTACGGCATCCCCGATCTGCGTCTGCTGTTCGAGAACGACGTGCGCTTCCTCGATCGGACCTGGCTGTGAAGATTTCGCGATCTCGAGGTTCCGCCCGCGGGAGTCGAGGCGAGGGTTCTCGATGAAATTTTCTCTCGAGTGGCTCGCCTCGTACCTTCCCGGAGAGATGCCCGCCGTGAACCTGCTGCGCCAGCGGCTCACCTCGGCGGGCTTCATCGTGGAGGGCGTCGAAGGGTCCGGCATCGACACCGTGCTCGATGTGGAGCTCACGGCGAACCGGCCCGACGGCATGAATCATCGCGGCCTCGCGCGGGAGGCCGCGGTCGCCCTCGGCCGCACGTTCCAGGATCCGGAAGAGGGGAAGGTCCCCACGGAATCACCTTCCGGCCGTCCCGCGGCCGAGCTGGTGCAGGTCGTCATCGAGGAGCCCACGCTCTGCTCGCGCTTCTCGGGGCGGGTCATCGAAGGAATCCGCGTCGGCCCCTCATCGGCCCCCGTTCTCGCGCGCTTCGCGCGGCTCGGGCTGGGTCCCATCAGCGCGCCGGTGGACGCCACCAATCACGTGCTCTGGGACATAGGACAGCCGATGCACGCCTACGACCTCGACACCCTCGCCAAGGGTGCCGACGGACGCGTCTCGATCGTCGTGAGGCGTGCCCGCGCCGGTGAAACGCTCGTGACGCTCGACGGGCAGCTCCGCACGCTCTCGCCCGACGACCTCGTCATCGCCGACGCCGAAAAGCCGGTCGGCATCGCGGGAGTGATGGGCGGGCTCGACACCGCCATCACGCAGAAGACCACGCGCATCCTGCTCGAGGCCGCGCACTTCACTCCCGGCTCGGTGCGGCGCACGTCGCGACGGTGCGGGCTCCACACCGATGCCTCGCACCGCTTCGAGCGCGGGACCGATCCGGCCGGCACGGCACCGGGGCTCGACCGGGCGGCGCGACTCATCATCGCGACCTCCGGCGGACAGGTGGCCTCGGGCACGATCGACGTGATCGAGCGCGCCGCGACGAAGCGATCCGTGCTCCTGCGCACACCGCGCGTGGCGCAGTTCCTGGGCATGAGCGTCCCGCTTCCGAAGATCCTGGAGATCCTGCACGCGCTCTCCTTCGAGACGCGGGCGTTGGACGAGAACACTTTCGAGGTCCTCGTGCCGACCGCGCGCATCGACATCGAGGCCGAGATCGATCTGATCGAGGAGATCATCCGGCACATCGGCTACGACCAGCTCCCCGAGACGCTTCCTCCTCCCTTCGTTCCCACGGTGACCGATCCGATGCTCGTGCGCGAAGAGGCTGCTCGCGACTTCCTCGCCGGAGCGGGCTTCCACGAGATCTACAGCTACTCGTTCGTCTCGGCCGAGGAGAACGGGCCGTTCGAGAGCCTGGCCCCCGGCGCTCCCCTGCGTGTCGAGAACCCGCTCGGCGAGCCTTTTTCGATGATGCGTGCCACGCCGCTCGTGGGGCTGCTTCGCGCCGCACGGCACAACGGCCGGCGGGGACTCTCCGATCTCTCGCTCTTCGAAGTCGGCCGCTCGTACGGCAAGGATGGCACGCGCTCGGTCGAGAGCCGGCGTGCCTGCTTCGTCATCACGGGCGAGCGCCATGTGCATTTCAGCGAGCCGGGCCGTCCTGCCGACTTTTTCGACGGGTCCGGAGCTGTCGCCTCTCTGTTCGCGGCCCTGGGCGCCGCGGCTCCGAAGTTCACTCCCGGACGCGCCTCTTTCCTCTCGCCCGGGCGTGCGGCCCAGGTGAAGACCGACGAGGGCACGTCCGCGGGCTGGGTGGGTGTCCTCTCGCCAGCGCTCGCCGCCGCCTGGGACCTGCAGGATCCGGTCGTGGCCGATCTCGATCTCTCGCTCATCCGCCCCCTGCCTTTCCCGGGAGCGGTCGAAGCCCCCTCGCGCTTCCCGGGCAGCGCGATCGACCTCACCGTCACGCACCCGATCGCCCTCCCGTTCGAGGAGCTGGCGGCCGCGGTGCGTTCGGGGGCTCCCGCCCAGCTCCTCTCCGTTGGAGCGAGCGTGCGGTACCAGGGAGCGGGCGTCCCGTCCGGTTTCGTGAAGACGACGTTGAATCTCCGTTTCGGCTCGGCCGAACGGTCCTTGTCGCGCGAGGAGATCAACTCCTGGCGCGATTCCGCTGCCCTGCGCCTCCTCGCAATCGGCGAGACGAAGGTCGATGGCGTGCTTTCAGGAGGTGACGCGTGAGTTCAGGAAAATCGAAGACCGATGCCCCCATCGCCGTCGAGCGAACGATGGAGGAGATCTTCAACAGCCTCGAGGAGCGCATCGACGTCCTCTCGGGACGGATCCGCGAGCTGACGGGCGAGAACGCCCGGCTGAAGGGGGCCGTCGTCGAGACTGCCGCCGAGCGGGACCGCTTCAAGAACGAGCTGGCCGATGCCCGGCAGCACGAGAGCGGGCACGCCGAAACGACCGCCAAGCTCGATCGTTACGAGACCGAACGCGAGGCCGTGAAGGCCCGTATCGAGCGCCTTTTGAAGAACTTTGAGGGGATCGAGAGCCTCTCCGAAGACGCCTCCGACTAGCTGGTTCGCCCGGGGTCGCGTGCTATCCTCCGCGCCGGCGTCCCTAAAGGAGCGGCGTCGAGATGGACAACAAGAAGGCG
>JBDSFL010000507.1:0-8665 GCA_039919545.1 Thermoanaerobaculia bacterium
GGGATTATCGGGCTTTCGTACAATCGCGCCATGCCGAAGATCGCGCCCCGGCCCGAGATCGTGAACCACCCGCTCTATCAGGCCACGATGGCCGCGCAGCATCTGGCCTACCAGATCATGCGAGAGGTTCCGCCCGACCAGAAGGCGGACGCGACCCGCCTGCACCTGGCCTGCGTCCAGATGAGCACCTATACGCAGTACGGGCTCGACCCCGGCGTGCCCGACAAGCCGGGACACTTCCGCGGGCTCGCCGAAGCCTGCGCCGACGCGCAGGATCGGCTTGCGCCCATTCGCGCCAGCTCGGGGCTCAACGAGGCCGACGCTCTGGACACGAAGCTGGCCGAGATCGCCGCGAGCGCCGAAGCCGAGCGGCAAGCCCAGTCCAGCTCGGCCGCCTGATCGCGCAGCCCGCGCGGCAGGCGAGGCTCAGTCCTGCTTCTTCGTTCCGAGAATCACGAGGACGATGAGGAGCAGCAGGACGATCAGTCCGATGACGATCGTGGTCGAGCGTGAGGCGCCCGCCGGAGCCTCGGTCGTCGTCGTCTCCGCGGCGGTCGTGGCGGGCGCCGTCGACGCCGTCGAAACGGTGGTCGTGCTTGCCGTGCCTGCGCTGGTGGACGTGGTGGTCGACTCGGTCGCCGCCGTCGCCGTGCCTGCGGCGGATGCGGCGGCGGTGGGAGCCGGGTCCGCGGGCGTCACTGAAGCCGTGGTGGCTGCTGGTGCCGTGGTCGGGGTGGGTGCGGCCTGCGGGCTCGCGAAGAGTCCGAGTGAACCGGTCAGGAGCGCGGCGCTTGCCAGAGTGCGAATGAGACGGGCACGGCGAGACGACATGAAGACTCCTCGTTGCGGCGTTCCCGCGATTGGGTTTGAAGTTCGCCGCAAGTTAGCGGGCGCTGGGTGCGGCGTCAAGGCTTCTTGCCCGGCTCACTGAGCCGGCTTCGGAACGCGAAGCGTTTCCAGCTCGGCCTGGAGGGTCGCGATGTCGGCGACGAGGCCTTCCCGTTCGTCTCGAGGAATGGCCGCCACCGACGCCGCGTCCGCCAGGAGGCGCTCCAGCTCGCCGAGGCGCGCGGCGGCGAGGAACAAGGCTTCCCCCGCTTCGCGCCCTCCGGCGTCGAGGAAGGCCTCGCCGATGAGAGAGGGGATCTGGACGGAGGTCTTCCGCAGGCGGCGCCCGACATCGGTCTGGCTCAGACCGGCTTCGTCGGCCGCAGCGTAGACGGCATGGGCCAGCGTCATCCCCCGTTTCCAGGCCGGGAGACTCTTGTAGTCCGTCATCACAGCCCATCCTAATACGTTCGGAGCCGTTGATTCGTTCGCACCATTCATTCCTTTCTCCAGCCTGGTAGGCTCAGGCGAAAAGGATCGGCGGGCGGGGGGTCCAAGGGCATCCGTCCGACCGAAGGGGAAGAGAGAGGAGCGGGCATGCGTCGCAAAGTGACGGTCGTCGGAGCAGGGAACGTGGGGGCCACGGCGGCCCAGAGGATCATCGAAAAGGAGCTCGCCGACGTCGTCCTGGTGGACGTGGTCGAAGGGATCCCGCAGGGGAAGAGCCTGGACATGCTCCAGTCGGGGGCGGTCGAGGGCTTCGACATGACGATCGTCGGGACCAACGGCTACGAAGAGACCGAAGGCTCGGACATCTGCATCATCACCGCGGGGCTCGCCCGCAAGCCCGGCATGTCGCGTGACGACCTCCTGCGCATCAACGAGGGAATCGTGGGCGACGTCGTGGCCAAGGTCACGCGGCATTCCCGCGACCTCACGATCATCGTCGTCACCAACCCGCTCGACGCCATGTGCGAGGTGGCGCGCCGCGTCTCCAAGCTGCCCAAGAACAAGATCATCGGCATGGCCGGCATCCTCGATAGCGCGCGCATGCGGGCCTTCATCTCGATGGAGATGAACGTCTCGATGTCGAACATCCATGCCACGGTGCTGGGCGGACACGGAGACACGATGGTGCCGCTGGCGCGCTATTCCACGGTCGCCGGCGTGCCCATCACCGAGCTGCTCTCGCCGGAGCAGGTCGACGCCATCGTCAAGCGTACGGCGAACGGCGGCATCGAGATCGTCAACTTTCTCAAGGCGGGCTCGGCCTATTACGCCCCCTCCGCCGCGGCGGTCGAGATGGTGGATGCCATCTTCCACGACAAGAAGAAGATCCTGCCCTGCGCGGCCTACCTGGAAGGGGAGTACGGCATCAACGGTCTGTTCGTGGGCGTGCCGGTCGTGCTGGGCAAGAACGGCATCGAGCGGATCATCGAGCTGAAGCTCACCGCGGAAGAATCCGCCGCGCTGCACAAGTCCTCCGAGTCCGTCTCGGAGCTGATCGGAAAGCTGACCTCGCCCGCATGAGCACCGCGCTCACCTTCGTTCGATCCTCGATCGGGCGGAAGATCCTGATGGCCGTCAGCGGCGTCGTGCTTTTCGGATTCGTCGTCGGTCATCTGATCGGGAACCTGCTCGTCTATCGCGGCCCCGCGGCGCTGAACGCGTATGCGGCTGGGCTCCGGAATTTGGGCCCGCTGCTCTGGCTCGCGCGGCTGGGCCTGCTCGCCGCCGTCGCCGTCCACATCTGGGCGGCGGTCTCGCTCACGCGGACGAGCCGCAAGGCGCGGCCCGAGGGCTATCGCAGCCCGCAGTACCGCGAGGCCACCTACGCTTCGCTCACGATGCGCTGGGGCGGCCTGCTCATCTTCCTGTTCATCGTGTATCACCTCATGCACTTCACGTTCGGCAACATGCACCCCGCCTTCAGCGAGGACGTGTACCGCAACGTGATCACCGGGTTCCAGGTCGTCCCCGTGTCGCTCTTCTACATCCTCGCGATGGTCGCTCTCGGATTCCACCTCTATCACGGGCTCTGGAGCATGTTGCAGACGGTCGGTCTGAACCATCCGCGCTACAACCGGGCGCGCAAGACCTTCGCCGTTCTCTTCTCGCTCTTCATCGTGATCGGGAACATCTCGATCCCGCTCGCGGTCCTCACCGGGCTGGTTCGCTAGAGGCGCACGCATGGAACTTCGTTCGAACATCCCCGCGGGTCCCATCGACAAGAAGTGGGACAAGCACCGCTTCGACATCAAGCTCGTCAACCCGGCCAACAAGCGGAAGTACAGCGTCATCGTCGTGGGCTCCGGCCTGGCCGGTGCCTCGGCTTCGGCCACGATGGCCGAGCTCGGCTACAACGTGAAGTGCTTCTGCTACCAGGACAGCCCCCGGCGCGCGCACTCGATCGCCGCGCAGGGGGGAATCAACGCCGCCAAGAACTACCAGAACGACGGCGACAGCATCCACCGCCTCTTCTACGACACGATCAAGGGAGGCGATTTCCGCTCGCGCGAGGAGAACGTCTACCGTCTGGCCCAGGTCTCGGTCGACATCATCGACCAGTGCGCGGCCCAGGGCGTGCCCTTCGCCCGCGAGTACGGCGGACTGCTGGCGAACCGCTCGTTTGGCGGCGCGCAGGTGTCGCGCACCTTCTATGCGCGCGGACAGACGGGACAGCAGCTCCTGCTCGGCGCGTATCAGGCGCTGGAGCGGCAGATCGGCCTCGGCACGGTCGCCATGCACGAACGTCACGAGATGCTCGAGCTCGTCGTGATCGACGGGCGCGCCCGCGGCATCGTGGTGCGCGACATGGTCACCGGCAAGATCGAGTCGCACGTGGCCGACGCGGTCATCCTGGCGACCGGCGGCTATGGCAACGTGTTCTATCTCGCGACCTACGCGAAAGGATGCAACGCCACCGCCATCTGGCGCGCGTACAAGAAGGGCGCGGCGTTCGCCAACCCCTGCTTCACCCAGATCCACCCCACGTGCATTCCGGTCACGGGCGATCACCAGTCGAAGCTGACGCTCATGTCCGAATCGCTGCGCAACGACGGCCGCATCTGGGTGCCCCTGGCCAAGGGCGACCGGCGTGCGCCGGACCAGATCCCGGAGGCCGAGCGCGACTACTATCTCGAGCGCAAGTATCCCAGCTACGGGAATCTGGCTCCGCGCGACATCGCCTCACGCAGCGCCAAGATGGTCTGCGACGAGGGGCGCGGCGTGGGGGAGACCGGGCTCGGCGTCTACCTCGACTTCGCCGACGCCATCAAGCGGCTCGGTGAGGACGCCATCCGCGAGCGCTACGGCAACCTCTTCGAGATGTACGAGCGCATCACCGACGAGAACCCGTACAAGGTGCCGATGCGCATCTATCCCGCGTCGCACTACACGATGGGCGGTCTGTGGGTGGACTACAACCTCATGTCCACGATCCCCGGGCTCCACGTCGCTGGCGAGGCGAACTTCTCGGATCACGGCGCGAACCGCCTCGGCGCCAGCGCGCTGATGCAGGGCCTCGCCGACGGCTACTTCATCCTGCCGTACACGATCGGAAATTTCCTCGCGCAGAACAAGATCGACAAGATCGACACCTCGCACCCGGCGGTGAAGGAGGCCGAACAGGCCGTCGCCGATCGGATCAAGACGTTTCTCGCCATCAAGGGAAAGCGCACGGTGGATTCGTTCCATCGCCAGCTCGGCCAGATCATGTGGGAGTACTGCGGCATGGCGCGCAACGATGCGGGCCTGCGCAAGGCGCTCCAGCTCATTCCCGCGCTGCGCGAGGAGTTCTGGAGCAACGTCGTCGTTCTCGGCGAGAACGAGTCGTTCAACCAGTCGCTCGAGAAGGCGGGGCGCGTGGCCGATTTCCTCGAGCTGGGCGAGCTGATGTGCCTCGACGCGCTCGAGCGCAAGGAATCGTGCGGCGGTCACTTCCGCGAGGAGAGCCAGACGTCGGAGGGCGAGGCGCTGCGCGACGACGCGAACTACGCTTACGTCGCTGCCTGGGAATACGCGGGCGAGAAGAAGACGCCCATCCTCAACAAGGAGCCGCTCACGTTCGAGAACGTGGCCCTGGCTCAGCGGAGCTACAAATGAGCCCCCTCCACGCCGGTCGTGGTTCGAGGAGCACCCGATGAGCGGACACGGCAAGGCCATGAAGCTGACCCTCCATGTGTGGCGCCAGAAAAACGCGGCCACGAAGGGCGCGTTCGTCACCTACGACGCACCCGACATCAGCCCCGACATGTCGTTCCTCGAGATGCTCGACGTCGTGAACGAGCGGCTGATCCTGCAGGGCGAAGATCCGATCTCCTTCGACCACGACTGCCGCGAGGGCATCTGCGGCACGTGCGGCGTCGTCGTGAACGGTCAGGCGCACGGGCCGCGCGGCGCCACGACCGCCTGCCAGCTCCACATGCGCAGCTTCAAGGACGGTGACGTCCTCACGATCGAGCCGTGGCGGGCGACGGCGTTCCCCGTCATCAAGGACCTCGCGGTGAACCGCAAGTCGCTCGACCGCATCATCGCGGCGGGGGGTTTCATCTCGGTTCCCACCGGCAGCGCCGTGGACGGGAACGCGGTGCTCGTGCCGAAAGTGAAAGCCGACCTGGCGATGGACGCGGCCGCCTGCATCGGCTGCGGGGCTTGCGTAGCCGCCTGCCCGAACGGTTCGGCCATGCTCTTCACGGCGGCCAAGGTGTCGCATCTCGGGCTCCTGCCGCAGGGGCAGCCCGAGCGCTCGCGACGTGTGCTGGCGATGGTCGCCACGATGGATGCGGAGGGCTTCGGCACCTGCACGAATCACGGCGAGTGCGAGGCCGTCTGCCCGAAGCAGATCGACCTCGGCTTCATCGCGCGCCTGAACCGCGATTACCTCGTCGCGAGCCTCACGACGCGCGGCCAGGAGAAATCGAGCGGGGGCTCCGGCTAGGAAATTCCTGACGAGCTCGGCCCGGAGAGTTCTTCAGCGCGCCCCTTCCACGATGAAGAGCCGCGAAAGCGTTCGAACGAAGTTGTACGCGTAGCTCTTCTGGTCCGGAGTGAAGTACGGATTGGGGATCGAGGAGACGCCGCTCAGGTCCGGCGGTGCAAGCGTCCGGAATTCGACACGATTGCCCGAAGCGATCGTGACCCGATCGATCTTCAACGGGACGTCCCGCCCTCGACAAACGAGAATCGAGCGCCCGTCCTGGTCCCAGCGAATCACGATGTCTGCCGAGGCGGTGCCGGGGATCGGCCGGACCTCGCCTCCCTTCACGGGAACGAGGGCGAGCCCTGCGCCGCTCACGCTCACGACGATCTCGCTTCCGTCCGGCGAAAGCAGCCCCTGGGAAGTTCCCTCGGGTGTGATCGGCCGGGGCTTGCCGCCCTCGAGGTCCTGCACGTAGCACCGCGACGCCTTGCCGGCCTCGTGACCGCATAGGAGAGCCGACCGGCCATCGGGAAAGAAATGACCCGTCGCGTAGCTCTCCATTCCGCCGCGGTCGAGCCGCCGCGAGGTGCCCGCGCCCGTGGGATACAGGATGAGCTGCTGCGGCGAGGTGGGGATGCCGGCCAGCGCCCACTTGCCGTCGGGTGAGAGATCCAGCACGAAGCCCTCACCCAGCTGCACGACGGGGGAGCCATCGGTCCGGCGCAGGCAGACGAGGTAATTGGAGCCGGTGCTGCCGCCGAACTCGGTGAAGAGCACCGTTTTTCCGTCCGGCGACAGGATCGGAACGTCAGAGCCGTCGAGCCAGGCCAGATCTTGCTCGGCTGTCGGGTCGGCAGAACGGACCGGCATTCCCTGCGTGAAGATCTCCCTCGTCACGAGCCAGTGTCCGTCGAGGCTCACGTCGCGGATCGTGAGGCCGCCGGCATTGTCGAGCGCTGCTCGCCTTTTGCCTGCGACCGTGGCGGCGTAGATCGTGTACTGCGGGGTTGCAGCTGCGGCCGAGAACAGGACCTCGTCTCCCTTCGGCGACCAGGCAATGCCTTCCTCGCCCCAGAATCCATCGGCCAGAACGGTCTTTTTCCCTTTCAGATCCACCACCGACACGCCCCCGCGGTCGTCCCACTTCGAGGGATGCTCGAAGAAGGCGATGCGGTCTCCTTTCGGCGAGAACCGCACGTCGCTGAGATAGCCGCCCGTTTCGCACAGGACGGTCCCGGCCGGAAACTCGAGCCGGTCTTTTCCTCCCGCCTCGCGGATGATGGCCAGGCTCTCACCGTCGGGAGACCAGTCTGCTTCGCGCACGTTCTCGAGGATCTCGCGGGGCGCCCCTCCCTGCAGCTGCATCCTTGCGAGCGTGCCCTGAAACACGTTGTGTCCCATGAATCGCGCACCGGTCAGCACGGCCAGCTCTCCTCGCCTGGAAACGGCCAGCAGGTGCACGCCCGAGAGGCCCAGCGGCTTGGGCGCCGGAAAGTCCGGGCTCACGGTGAAGAGCTCCGGCGTGTTCCCTTTGGCGGCCGCGCTGTAGATCACGGTGCGGCCGTCGAGAGCGAAGCGGGCGTTGAAGATCGTCTCCTGATGGAAGGAAATCGGCCGGTACGAGGGAGCGATCCCGGACGCGCCCCCTTTCAGTCCGCGCCCGGCGAGGAACGCAGCCACGGCCGCGGTCAACAGGAGCGCAGGCCAGACCAACCGTGAGGGGTGGAGCCTCTTGCCGTGGGACGGCGCGGATGCTGCCCGCAGTTCTGAAACGGCAGAACCCGAGCCGGACAAGGACTCGAGGTCGAATGCGAGATCGTGGGCGGAATGGAAACGCTGCTCCGGATTTTTCTCGAGGCAGTGGCGCACGATGCGCTCGAGCCCTGGCGTGATGCTCTGGTTGCTCGCCGAGAGATCGGGAGGCTCCTCGCGCAGGATGGCCGAGATCGTCTCCGCGGCCGAGTCTCCGTGAAAGGCGCGGCGGCCCGCCAGCATCTCGTAGAGGATCGCTCCGAACGAGAAGATGTCGGAGCGGGCATCGGCCACCTTCCCCTTCACCTGCTCGGGCGACATGTAGCCGATCGTGCCCATCACCACTCCCGCCTCGGTGCCCGCTTCCGCGGTCGGGAGGTTGGTGGCGAGAACACCTGGATCCTGGTGCGTCAGCTTGGCCAGGCCGAAGTCGAGAATCTTGACCCGACCGTCCCGGGTGATGAACAGGTTCTCGGGCTTCAGGTCGCGATGAACGATTCCCTTTTCGTGCGCCTGGGCCATCCCGCGCGCGATCTGCAGCGCGAAGTCGATGGCCTTGCGCGCGGTGAGCCGTCCTCCCGCGAGCGCGGCGCGAAGCGTTTCCCCCTCGAGGAGCTCCTGCACGACATAGGGCGCGCCTTCGTGCTGGCCGATGTCGTAGACGGCGGTGATGTTCGGATGGTTCAGGAGACCGGCGGCGCGCGCCTCCAGCTCGAAGCGGCGCAGCCGGTCCGTGTCTTCGGAGAAGGAGCCGGGAAGCACCTTGATGGCCACGTCGCGGCCGAGGCGCGGATCCTTCGCGCGGTAGACCTCTCCCATCCCGCCCGTTCCGATCAGCGAGAGAATCTCGTAGGGGCCGAGCCTGGTGCCGGATTTCAGGGTCATGGACGAGAGTGTATGTCTGGCAGCCCGGCGGGAGAGCCTACGCGCCGCGACCAGCCGCTGATGGAGCGGCGGTCACGGGTGGGGCCCTGTCGTTCTGTTCAAAGCATCATCTGCCGGATCGAGCCGCAGACTGACAGGAGCTGAGGCCCGTCCATTCGGCCGATGATGTTCCGGACGACGGAGCCCATGACCTTCTGAACGCCCGCGAGGCCCATGTTCGCGGACTGCTGAACGATGAAGCCCGCCTTGGCCCGTTTCAGCGACTGGATGAAGAAGGCA
>JBDSFL010000576.1:0-3824 GCA_039919545.1 Thermoanaerobaculia bacterium
CGCATTATCCACGAAGCCGGGCGCGCCACGCTTCGGAATTCTTTTCGAGCGGGCGCTTGGGTCCTCCGTCCCGGTTCATTCCAAGGGTGTCAGCATCTACACATGGGTCCCGTGCAGGAACAGATCATGGACAGCGGCGAGGCGCGACATCGTCGTGAGTCTTTCGCCTGGGTGCGGTACGCGCTCGTCGCGCTGAGCGTTCTCTGCACCGGAAGCGCGACGGCTCTCGATCCGGCGCGCCCCATCGATCAGTACACACGGCGGACGTGGTCGCTGGAGCAGGGCTTTCCGCAATCGACCGTGAACGACATCCACCAGGATCGCGACGGCTCCCTCTGGCGCGCGACGTTCGAAGAGCGGAACGGTGAAACGATTCGGGCGACAGGAGGGGCTTCCATCCGAGAACGGAATGACCGTGGCGCGGGGGACCGGGGGAGGAGATCTGGGTCGGGAGCCGACCGTCGATGGCCTGGCGCTGGTCGATGCGCGGAAGGAGAGCCGGAATCAGCTGCCGCCTCCGGTGCGCATCGAGGAGTTCCTCGTGGGGGGCCGCCTGATGAGTGCCGAGAAGGAGCTATCCCTCGCGGCCGATGCGCGCAACGTGGAGATCCGTTTCACGGCGCTCTCGTTCAAGCGGCCCGAGAAGGTGAGGTTTCGAACGCGCCTCTGGGGACTCGACGACGAGTGAGCGGGCGCCGAGCCCGACACGCTCCGCGAGGAGCAATGCATCGCGTCCTGAAGCGACTCTCCTCCGAACGGCAAAAGGCCCGGAGATTTCTCCGGGCCTCTTCCATCGAGCCAGAGTCGAATGCGAATCAGTCCGCGGTGAACTCCGTGAGCGTCGCCGGAGTGATCGTCGGCACCGAGCCGTCGCTGATGCTGCCGGCGGGGAAGGTGCTGCCGCCGCCGCAGTTCGCGGGGCTCAGGACCAGCTGCGACGCGATGGAACGCGGCGCGGGGGTGTGCGACGTGCCCAGAGACGTCGGGCCGATGACGGTCGCCGAGTTGTTCGTGAACGTGAGACGGAGCACGCACACCGAACCCGTGGGTGACAGGGTGTTGGGGCCGGAGTTGACGCTCGTGCACACCACCTCGGAGCCGAGGTTGTTGCACGAAGGCACCGTGCTGAATTCCGCGGGCGCCGTGGGGCAGACGGCTGCGCCCACGTAGCTGAGCTTGGTGTTGTCGAAGGTGACCCCGAGCGAATAGGCGCCAAGCGCCATCGGCACGGTCGCTCCACCCGTGGTGCAAATGCCGGTGGCCGCGGTCATGTTGATGTTGAGATCTACCGTGAAGCTGGTCGTCTGAGGCGGCGTGGTGGTGGAGGGTGTCAAGACGAGGGAGATGGCGCCCGTTGGGCTTGACTGGGCGACGGCGATGCCGGCGCTCGAGACCGCCGTTGCCAGAAGGAGAGCGACACCCGCGGAGCGGAACTTGAACTTCATCATCGAACTCCTTCGGCTACTTCGCGGGATCCGCGGGAATCGTCAGGTCGGAAGGGAAATGGCCTTCCCGGTTTTTCCGGAGCGACGAGGCGAGCCCTTCGATGCGCGGCTTGATGGTTGCGGCTCCGCCCGGTGTCAGCTCCCGGAACGTGACCACCGCCACCGAGATGACGCCGGTGGGCAGGTTCTCGGTGCCTTGATCGCCGACAATTTTCACGAGGCCGAGCTCGTTGGCCTTGGTCACCGGCGTGCAGGCCGGGACGAGCGTGAATTCAGGAGCCTCGCCGCGGGCGACGCCGACGAAGGCCACCTTGGTTCGATCGAAGTCGAACGCGACGATGTAGGCCCCGAGGACGGCCAGGCGGCCGTCCGTCGTGACATCGCTCAGGTCGATGGTGAGCGGGATGCGGATCACTCCGCCCTCGCCCCGTTCCATCGTGGTCACGAGATGGCCGCGGCCGGAGGTGGTGGGGCGGACGGCGACCGGGTCGGACGAGGAATTCGCCACGGTTCCGGCGTGAAGGCTCGGAGCCGCCAGGAAGGAGCTCAGGAGCAGGGCGGATGTGACGGTTGAGTTTTTCATGGCTGGATGTCTCCTTTGACGTCCGATCACGGCGCGGGCGCCAGGCACGTGATGGCCAGGGTGCTATAGGCACGCATGTAAACGAGGTCCGCGGAATCCACGATGCCGTCATGGTTCAGGTCGGCCGACTGGAGCGGCGCCGTGAACGTTCCCGTGCCCTGTGGGATCGTGAAGTTCAGGTAGCCGCTGAGCGTGACGAGCTCGCCCGGCTCGAAGGCGTTGTTGAGGTTGAGGTCTCCATACATCAGCACCGTGACGTCGGCCGTGGCCGTGCCGATGTTGCTCGACGCGTCCTGGAACCGGAACGTGACGGTGGTGGTACCGCTCTGGAAGCAGGTGGAGCCGGTGACGTCGAATCCGCCGACCTGCGGGGCGAGCTGCGTGGGTGAGGCCGTACACGCATCGGTCGCGGTGGCGGCGGCCAGGAAGGTCGCGACCGGGCCGGTGCTCCCGTCGACTCCGCCGAAGGTCCCGCAGCAGAGCGTCTGGTACAGCTGGATGTTGCCAGGAGCGGTGACCGACGGGTTCACGACATCGGGCGAGATGGTGACGGTGGCCGAACCCGAGGCCGTGCCCGCGCCGTTGGCGTCGATCACCGAGGTCACGGTGTAGACGGTCGTGGAACCGGGGCTGACGGTGCGCGTCGCGGGGCTTGCCGCCACGCCGTTCTGCGCGAAGGCGCCATCGGACCAGATGAGATCCCAGGGGCCGGTTCCCGTGAGCGCGGCGCTGATGATGGTCGAGGTGTTACAGGCGATGGTTGCGTCACCCGTGACGGTGGCCGTGGGCGGGGGAACGGCCTCACTGAGAGTGAAGTCGGAGCCGGGAGCCACGGCGAGCGATAGCCCGCTCGCGAGGAAAGTCTTGGTCCCCGTATTCAATCCAGCGGCTCCGAGATTCGTGACGGGGCCCGCCGGCAGATCGTGCCGGATGAGCTTGAGGTTCGCCTCGGTGACCGTGCCCGGAATGTCCAGAGCCAGGTAGTTGAAGGTGAGGTCGGCGGTGACGCCGCTCGAATCGAGAGTCCAGTAGCGATTGATGTTCTTGAAGAATCCGATTCCGGGGGCCGCGCTCTGCGTGGCGCTGATGCGCACGTCCGCGGGGAACGCGCCTGCCGCGGTCACGTTCACCAGGACGGGCGAGTAGCCGTTGGCGGTGCCGACCTCGAAGTTCTTGCTGGCGACCGCCGTGAAGATCTTCCGAAGGTTGCCGATGACGTGACCAGCCGTCCGGGTCAGGACTCCCGCAGGACCGATCACGTAGGTGTTCGCGTTCGTCGTGATGTTACCGATGGTCATCGTGAGCGTCCCGGTGACGGTGAGGTCGCCGCCGGCCAGGATCACGCCGTTGGTGTTGTTGATCGTGCTGTTGAAGATGCTGCGTGTCGGATTGATTTCGACACCGATCGTTCTCGTCGAGCCCTCTTGCGCGTAGAGCACCGTCTGCCCGCCGGATCCGATGTTGAAGACGGGCGCGACATCGAAGTTTCCTGCCGTCGGCACCCCGGCCGCGAGGCCGTACTGGACGACACCCACCGTGGTACCAGCGTTTCCGAGTGTGATCTTGTTCGCGTTGGTGATTCCACCTCGGAAGAAATTCACACGCTGCGTGATGATGCCGCCGGAGGCGGGATCGATCGTCAGACCCGCCGGGTTGTCCATCGTCAGGTCGACGGAGCCGGCTGCGGTGACGATGGTGCAGGTGCCGGTGCCCGTGTAGGTCTGGGGTCCAGCTCCGAGGAAATAGAACCGCGCGCCGGACGTGTTCAGGGTGATCGTTCCATTGTTCATCACCGT
>JBDSFL010000593.1:0-27276 GCA_039919545.1 Thermoanaerobaculia bacterium
CACGAAGACCGACGGCGTCACCACCGCGACCCCCGGCGGCTCCGTCACCTACACGATCACCGCGAGCAACGCGGGCCCGAGCAATGCGACGGGCGCTACGGTGGCCGACACCTTCCCCGCCTCCCTCACCGCCACCTGGACCTGCGTGGGCGCGGGCGGCGGCACCTGCACGGCAGCCGGGGCGGGCAACATCAACGACACGGTCAACCTCCCGAGCGGTGGCAGCGTCACCTACACGGTGAGCGCCACGATCTCGGCGGCTGCGACAGGCACGCTGAGCAACACGGCCACCGTTACCGCGCCAGCCGGCGTCACCGATCCGACCCCGGGAAACAACTCCGCGACCGACTCCGACACCCTGGCGCCGAGCGCTGACCTCTCGATCACGAAGACCGACGGCGTCACCACCGCGACCCCCGGCGGCTCCGTCACCTACACGATCACCGCGAGCAACGCGGGCCCGAGCAATGCGACGGGCGCTACGGTGGCCGACACCTTCCCCGCCTCTCTCACCGCCACCTGGACCTGCGCGGGCGCGGGCGGCGGCACCTGCACGGCAGCCGGCTCGGGCAACATCAACGACACGGTCAATCTCCCCAGCGGCGGCAGCGTCACCTACACGGTGAGCGCCGCGATCTCGGCCTCGGCCACGGGCACCTTGAGCAACACCGCCACGGTCACCGCACCGGCGGGCGTCACCGATCCGACCCCGGGAAACAACTCCGCGACCGACACCGACACTCTGGCTGCGAGCGCCAATCTTTCGGTCACCGTCACCGACGCGCCCGACCCGGTCAATGCCGGGACGAACATCACGTACACGATCACGCTGAACAACTCCGGCCCCAGCGTGGCGAGCGCGGTCTCGCTCTCGGACACGCTCCCTGCCGGGACGAGCTTCGTCTCCCTCTCGGCTCCGGGCGGCTGGTCCTGCACGACGCCCCTCGTGGGCTCGGGCGGCACCGTCTCCTGCTCGCTCGGCTCCTTCATCGCAGTCCCCGTCGCCGCACGCCGCGGACCGCTCGCGGTGGGCTACTTCAACACCGCCACCTTCACGCTCGTGGTGAAGGTGGCTCCTTCCGTCGCCGCGGGGACGGTGATCTCGAACACCGCGACCGCTTCGTCGAGCACCCCGGATCCGACTCCCGGCAACGAGAGCGGCAGCACAACGACCACGGTCTGTGGCATCACCTTCAGCCCCGCGTTCCTGCCGCAAGGGACGAACGGGGTGGCGTACAGCCAGGCCGTCACGGCGCTCCCCGCAGGGCCCGCGTACCTCTACTCGGTCGTGGGCACCCTGCCCGGAAACGTCACGCTGAATCCGGTCACGGGAGTTCTCTCGGGCAGCAACCCGCTGACGGGCACCTACCCCATCACGATCACGGCCACCGATCCGGGCGGCTGCTCCGGCAGCGTGTCTTACGTCCTCGTCATCAAGTGTGCCGCCACCTCGATCACGGTGAGCGCCTCGCCGCTCGCCAACCCCGGGATCCTGCCGGGGGGTCAGGTGTCGCAGACGTACTCTCAGAGCACCTTCTCAGCGTCGGGCGGAGCCTCGCCCTACACCTACACCGGCTTTGGGCTCCCGATCGGACTCTCGATCAATGGGTCGACGGGCCTTCTCTCGGGAACGCCGAGCGCGGGCCAGCAGGGCGTGTATCACGTCACCGTGGTCGCGAACGACAACGCCGGCTGCCCGGGCTCGGTCACCTACGACCTCTACATCGCGGGCCCCGCCGCGTGCCCGTCCATCACGATGCCGGCCACCATCAGCAATGGCGACGTGAACTCTGCCTACAGCGACACCGTCGCTGCGACCGGCGGCACGGCCCCCATGCAGTACCTCATCACCTCCGGCGCGCTCAAGCCGGGTCTCAGCCTGAATTCCGCGACGGGCGCCATCACCGGCATGCCGACGACCACCGGGCCCTGGACCGTCACCATCTCGGCCGTGGACGTGAACTTCTGCTTCACGAGCCAGACCTATTCACCCAACACGACCCCCGTGCACCTGCTCAGGTTCGACCTCGAGTAGCCCGGCGTAACGCAATGAGACGGCCGGGAATCCGGCCGTCTCTCGAATTCGTCAAACGCCCGCGGCAATCGCGGGCGTTTGCATTTGCGGCGTGGGCGACCTGTCTCCACGGTTCATCCGAGCGGGCCACGAGAAGCGCCGGAGCGCGCCTCCCCTACCAGTCGACGGACCGATAGTCCTTCAGGAACTGCCCCCACACGTGCGCGCCGGTGTTGATACCCGAGATGATGGGGTCGACGATGCGCGCGGCGCCGTCCACGATGTCGAGGGGCGGATGGAAACGCTGCTCCACCGTCTTGCGCGCGGCGATCTCGGCCGGATCCTCGTCCGTCACCCAGCCCGTGTCCACGCTGTTCATGTGGATGCCGTCGTTCTGATAGTCCGTCGCCGCCGTGCGCGTCATCATGTTGAGCGCGGCCTTGGCCATGTTCGTGTGCGGGTGTCGGGTCGTCTTCCAGCTGCGATAGAACTGCCCCTCCACGGCCGACACGTTCACGATGTGCTTGTCACGTTCGGGCGTGCGCAACATCAGGGGTTTCAGGCGCGCGTTGAGGACGAACGGGGCGATTGCGTTCACCAGCTGGACTTCCAAGAGCTCGACGGACGAGACCTCGGCCAGCAGGAGGCGCCACGAATTGCGCTCGCGCAGATCCACCTGCTGGAGGTCCTGGTCGAGCCGCCCTTCGGGGAAGAGATCCTTCTGGGCGGCCAGCTCCTCGGGGAGCAGCGGCATCTGCGACCGCTCGGCCGCGTGCGTGAGCCCCGGCACGTTGGTCAGCGGTCCGCCGCCGGCCCGCACGTCGGGATCGGGATTCGTTTCGGCGTCGGGCAGCATGTGATATCCGCGCAGCCCTTCGTAGGAGCCGAGCAGCGCGCGCGCCGGCGCGGCGAGCGTGTGCAACGCCGCGGTCTCGCCCTCCATCATGTGAGCGTAGAACTCGGGCGGACGACGCACGGTCTGGCAAGCGTTGTTGATGATGAAATCGAGCCGGTCGCGCGTGGCGAGGAGCACGCGGCAGAACGCCTCCACGCTGGGCGTGTGCCGCAGGTCGAGACCGAAGATCTCGAGGCGCTGCCCCCAGTCGCCGAAGTCCGGCTCCTGCGCGTAGCGCGCGGCGGAGTCGCGCGGGAAGCGCGTGGTGACGATGAGCCGTGCGCCCGCACGCAGGAGCTTGAGACCGGTCTGATAGCCGATCTTCACGCGCCCTCCCGTGAGGAGCGCGACGCGGCCGCGCAGATCGGCCAGCTCGGTGCGCTTGCGGAAGTTCAGCTCCGCGCAGGGGGGGCAGAGCTGGTCGTAGAAGTGATGGATCGTCGTGTACTTCAGCTTGCAGACGTAGCAGTGCTGCGGCTCCACCGCCTCGCGCGGCTCCGGCCCGTCGTTCTCGCCTCCGGGTCCAACGTCGTGGGGCGCGAAGCCTGCCGGCGCAAAAACGTTCGGAGTGGTGAACACCTTCTTGGTGCGCAGGGCCCGGATCCCCGTCTCGCCGAGCTTGCCGTCGTCGAGCGTCATGCGCGCGGCCTTCCGCGCGCGGTCGGTCGACTTCACCAGGCGCCGCCGCTCGGTGCGGTCCGGGCTGTACACCCGCGCCACCGCGTGGAAGAGGCGCTTGCGCTCATCGAGCGGCACGTCGGCCAGGACGCTCGGGTCGATGGCGATGCGCTCGAGCAGCTCGGTGGTGGCTCTCAGGCGGTCGCGCAGGGCGTCGCTCTCGAGATCCGGGGGAGGAAAGGTTCCGGTGGCTGGCATCGGGCGCAGCGTAGCGCACCGCCGCTGAAGCGTGCTTCGCACATCGCATGCTGCGGCCCGCTTCCGCTTGCCTCACAATTCGTGAGCGTGAGCGACAGCGGACGGAGCCCGAGGAGCGTGAAGCCGGCCGGCGCGAGCTCGCCGGAACGCGCCCCCGTGAACCCAGCGACCCCAGCCGCGCCGGACGACGCGTTCCAGCTCAGGCATCGGAGCTACGCCGAGAGCGGCTTCTATCGCCGCGAACGGCTCGGCTTCCTCGACGTGAGCGCACAGATCAAGTCCGGCACGTGCCTGAACGCGGCCGAGATGCTCGAGGCCGTGGCGGTCGAGCTGGCGCTGGACGATCTCGACCAGCAGTCCTGTCAGGCGTTTGCAGCCATCCGCAAGCTGGCGCTCGCCGCGGTGAGGACCAGCGAGAAGGGAAGCGACGACGACCCTCTCTTCGCCAAGTACCGGGCGATGCGGCTGGCGGCCACGGCGGTCTGGAT
The DNA here is from genome assembly GCA_039919545.1 of Thermoanaerobaculia bacterium. Taxonomy (GTDB): domain Bacteria; phylum Acidobacteriota; class Thermoanaerobaculia; order UBA5066; family UBA5066; genus JBDSFL01. The sequence goes on from JBDSFL010000593.1 coordinate 4,274, forward strand.
GCTCGGCGGCGATCGACAGAACTACTTCGACAAGATGCTCCGGTTCCTGCACGAGAGCATCCGGGCCGGAACCGAAAACACCAAGGCCCTGAACGAACCGAAGGGCGCCTCGCGGCTGGCCCTGCACTACGCTCAGGCCGGACGCTGGTTCGATATCCTGAACCTTCCGCGCCTGCAGCCTGGCGCGGAGAGCTCGTCCTCGCTGTGGCGAAGCCTCTTCGAGGCGCTCACGCTCCTGGCGCGATCGCGGACCATGCCGAAGGACGCTCCCGCTGCGGCGCGCGCGCAGAAAACGCTCGACGCCTGGTTCATCGCCCATACCAGCTTCCGGCAGTTCGAGCGCGCGTGGGACCCCGAGCTCACTTCCAATGACATCCTGTCGGTCGCCGAGATCCGCGCCTTCGCGATCTACGGCGAGCGCGACCCGTGGCGCATCGCGCGGAGCATCAGGAACGCGGACCTGGTCGTGCCCGGCGGACGAGGGCGATAGCGTCCCTCTGCTCGAACGGCTCCTTGGCAGCACGCATCACGCGGCTTTCTCCCTCAGCTCGTCCAGCAGCCGGAGCACCCGCTTGCGCACGGGACGCAGCACGGGAAGGCTCGTGAGCGTGATGAGCCGCGCCACGATGTCGACCGAATGCTCCACGAGCGTCTGCGTGCGGCGCGCTCCGGGCGACTCGTCGTGAATCCAGAAAAGGATGATGCCCATGTGGTACAGCCAGAGCAGGTTCGGCAGCTCGGCGCGGAGATCGGGGGGGATCTTCACCTTCGAGCCGTCGAGCACGGCGGCGAAAAGCGCGGTCGATTCCTGTCTCACGGGTGAAGACTCGGGGCTGAACGGATTGAGCGGGCTCATCGGGTCGGCTGCGCTCTTGAACAGGATTCCGGCGAAGCGGTGATAGGGCGCCGAGGCGTCGAGCTTCGTTCGCATCACCCCCAGGAGTCTCTTCTTGAGGTCCTTCTCTCGTGCGAGGAGCGCCGCGCAGGCCTCGAGGTGCTCCTCGTGCGTCCGGCCGTAGAAGGCCTGGATCAGGTGCTCCTTCGAGCGGAAGTAGTAGTACGTGTTCCCGAGGGCGACCTCCGCGCGTTCGGCGATCGCCCGCATCGTCGTCTCCTCGTATCCCTTCTCCCGGAAGAGCTCGAGCGCCGTCTCCAGGATCTTCTGCCGCGTCTGATCGCCGCGTGTCGGCCTGGCGGGCTCTGGAGGCACGGGATCTTCGGCGGTCATCGGTCAGACGCTCGGAGCGCTCGGAGTACTCGGAGCGCTCGGAGTGCTCGGAGCGACGCCCGGAGCGCGCGCGACCCGGGGAAGCATCGGCGGGACCCGCTGTCCCCGGATGCGGCTGAAGACGAACAGGTTGAAAAAGTGGAGGCCGCCCAGGACGAGAAGCACCCAGCCCATCTTCACGGACAGCATCTCGACGGCCACCCGCGTCGTCGCGACCTCTCCCTCCATCCGGAGGGCGAGCGTGACGTACCCGAGATTCACGAGGTAGAAGCCGACCGCGAGCAGGTGATTCACGGAATCGGCCAGCGGCTCGTTTCCATGAAAGGCGTCCACGAGAAAGATCCGGCCGTTGCGATGGAGCGTGCGCGCCACCCAGACGGTGAGCCCGATCGAGAGCGCCAGGTAGACCATGTAAGACACGACCACGAGATTCATGGGTTCCTCCTGTTCCGGGCGTCGTGCCCGGCTGCCTTGGCCTTCGACTTGAACGTGTTCAACTAAGTAAAAGGTAGGGCCGATTCCGCCGCGCGTCAAGGTTGTTTTTGAACGCGTTCAAGTTTGGCGACCACCGTGGCAGAATGCGCGCGACCGTGATGCAGGCGCGCCAGGGCTCGTTCCGATCTCTCCTCCGGGTGCTCGCCGCGGCCATCACGCTCCCTGGGCTCTACGCGACGCCGGCCGAGGCCGGGCAGCTCCCGCCCGTCATCCTCGTTCCCGGTTCGCCCGGCGTGGAGCTGCGCGACGCGCGCACGGGCGCGCTGATGTTCCCGCGCGCGAAGCTGATGTTCACGCGGCACGGCAGCGACGCGCTCGCGCTGCCCCTCGAGCATCCGGAGGAGACCGGCGTCGTCGCCGGCGCGCTCGTCCGGCGCGTGAAGGTGCTCCCCGGGCTCACGCTGAAGGTCGACGCGTACGGCCCGTTGCTGACGCGGCTGCGGGCGCAGGGCTATCGCGAGGGCGACTGGCTGGATCCCGGCGCGGGGCCGGAGGTCTACGTCTTCCTCTACGACTGGCGCCAGAGCGTGGAGCACGGCGCGCGGCTGCTGTTCCGGCAGATGGCCTCGCTCCACGCCAAGCAGGCGGGCGGCACGCCACGCTTCGTGCTGATCGGGCATTCGATCGGCGGCATGCTCATCCGCTACGCGCTGATGTACGGCGAAGCGCCGCTGGGCCTCTCGGGCCCGCTTCCTGACGTCAGCTGGGCCGGCGCTCGTCTCACCAGCGAGGCGTACCTCGTCGCCACCCCGAACGAGGGGGCGTTCGGGGCGCTGGAGGTCGTGCATCGGGGAAACTTCTATCGCTGGGGATGGGGCGCTTTCTCGCCCGAGACCCTGTTCACCCTGCCGGGGATCTTCGACATGATTCCCGCGCATCTCGATCCGCTCGTCGATGTGTCCGGCAACGCGCTCGGGTGGAACCTCAACGAGGGCGACGACTGGGAGCGCCTCGGGTGGTCGGTCTTCGATCCCGCCCGGCGCCGCCGGCTCTCGCTCGAGCAGGCGCGCGCGCACGTGCGCTCGGAGCTGGCCCGCAAGGCGCGCTTGCTGGAGGCCCTCGATGCGACGGGACCCACTCCGAATCCCGTCGTGATGCACCTGGTCGGCAGCGACTGCCGGCCAGTGCTGCGTTCCGCGATCGTCTCCGAGGATGCGACGAAAACCAGGGTGCGATTCAAGCCGATCGGAGGCCCGTTCCACGAACGACTGCGCGCCCTGCTGTTCGAGCCGGGAGACGCGACGATCTCGGCGCGCTCGCTGGCGGGGGCCGGCGTTCCGCACGACGCGCGCACCACGCTTCACTACTCGTCCCTGAGCCTCCCGTGCGCCAGCCATCAGAAGCTCATGAGCAGCCCTCTGCTGCTCGACGCGCTCCTTCCGGAGCTCACGCGCATCGCACAGGAAGCGGAGCCGGGGGAGGACGCGCGATGAGCGTCTTCATTTCGGGAAATGAGATATCGCTCCCGAGGAGGTATGACATCCTGAAGCCCACCAGCAGGGCAGAGCGATGAAAGCCGTCTTCGTCCACCTCTCGGGTCCCCATCGCGGGGAGACCCAGGAGCTCGAGAAGGAGCACATCCTGATCGGCTCCGATGCCGCGTGCGACGTGCGGATCGATCGGATCGATCGCGGACCCGGCGAGCCGACTCCGCGCGCCGAGGTCTACTACGACAACTGCGAGCATTACCTGCGCGTGGTGGCGCCGGGCCCGCCCACGTTCGTGAACGGGCACGAGATCCGCGAGGTCATCCTCCAGGAATCGGACGTCATGGAGTTCGGCGAGGGAGGGCCGAAGATTCGCTTCCAGTCCGAGTACGAAGAAGGCGAGGTCTGCAAGCCCTTCCGCGTCGTCTACCGCGACTCGGTGCGCAAATCGCTGCGCTTCCGCCAGCCGGGCGTGCCCTCCGGGCTCACGTTCCTGAAACAGTTCGCGCACGCTCTCATCTTCGAGACGACGCCGGCGGTCCGCTTCGCCTCGCTCGGCGCGGTGCTGCTCGTGGTGGTCTCGGTGCTCCTGAGCGTCTATGCGCTGACGCGCGGGTCGCTCTTCAGCCGCGAGATCGTGCAGCTGCGCAAGGAGCTCGCCTACGACCAGTCCTCGCGCGAGGCGCTCGAGCGCGACATCGCCGGGGAGCGCCGGAAAGGCAGCGACCTGCAGAAGGCGCAGCAGGAGGAGACCGCCCGCAAGATGGCCGCGCTGCAGGAGCAGGAGCGATCGCTCCGCGAGCAGCTGAAGGCCGCGCAGCAGCAGGCCGAGACCCGCGACCTCGAGGTGAACACCTTGAAAACCGAGCTGGGCGCCACCACGCGGCAGATCTCCGTCCTGGATCTCGAGCGTTCGCTGGGTGAACGCAGCATCAAGCAGAACCAGGCGGGGGTGGCCTTCATCGAAGGGGGCTATAGCTTCCAGGACGCGGCGGGAAAGCCGCTGCGCTACCTCGACGTGGACGCCAAGGGCGAGCCGAAGAAGAATCCCGACGGACATACCCTCTACACCACCGCCGGCTCGGAGGCGGTGGTTCAGGTCGTCTACACGGGCACCGGTTTTCTCGTGTCGCGCGCGGGCTGGATCATCACGAATCGCCACGTGGCCGAACCCTGGTGGCACGACGACGAGACGAAGGAGCTGGCGCTGCTCGGCTACGCGCCGCATCTGGAATACATCCGCGCCTACTTCCCCACGCTGCCCGCCCCGCTCCCCCTTCAGGTGGTCCGCCTCTCGGACAGGGCCGACATCGCGCTGGTGAAGGCCGAGCCGGGTAATCGCTCGATCCCCGTGCTGCCCGTCGAGCGAAATCCCGCCGCCACCGCGGCCGGGCAGCCCATCGTGCTCATGGGCTACCCGACGGGGCTGCAAGCGCTCCTGGCACGCCTCGACGAATCCGTGCTCGAGAGCGTGATGACGGCCGCCGGCACCGACTCCGAGGACATCTCGCGTGAGCTGGCACGGCGCGGACTGATCCGCCCTCTGGCGACGCAAGGACATCTCGGCGTCATCCTTCCCAACCGCCTCGTCTACGACGCGCCGACCACGGTGGGCGGAAGCGGCGGCCCGATCTTCAACGCGGGAGGAAAGGTGATCGGTGTGAACGCCGCGATCCTGCAGGGCTTCGACGGCTCGAATTTCGGCGTGCCGATCGCATTCGGCCTGGAGCTGATGAAGGAGTGAAGCGAGCTGACCAGCAACCGGGTACCGCACGCGTACGTGCGGTACCCCTCCTGGTCGCCGCGCGGGAATCAGATCGTCTACGAGTACACCGAGACCACGGGAAGCATCCTGCTGCTCGAGGGAGCGGCCAGGAAGTAATGAACGATGGATCTGACTACCGCTTGCGCGCCTTCTTCAGCTCCTTGCCGATCGTGATCTTGTAGCCGTCCGGATCGGTCACGCCGAAGTCGCGCATGCCCCACATCTGGTCCGTCGGCTCCTGATCGAGCGTGCCCCCGCGCTGCTTGATGCCGCTGGCCAGCTTGTCCACATCCTGCGTCGTGGCGCAATAGAAGCGGACCCCCTCGCCCTTCTTGCGGTCGCGTCCTTTCTTCCAGTCGTCCTGGCCGATCATGAACATGCTCTCGCCGGCGAACAGCTCGACGCCGCGAAGCTGCCCATCGACCTCCCATTTTTCGCCCGGCATGAAACCGATCACGTCGCAATACCACGCCAGGCTCTTCTGGATGTCGTTCACGGTGAGGCTCGCGCCCACCCCGCTCAGCTGGAGGCCTTTCCGCGCGCGGGCGGGTGCCTTCGCGCGAGCGGGCGGCTTGGCCTTCGCCGACGCCTTCGCAGCGGGCTTGGAGGAGCGTGATGAGCTCGTGGACTTCGCGGGCGTTGCCTTCGCGGACCGGGCCGGAGCTCTCTTCGCGGGAGCCTTGCGTGCCGTCTTCTTCGTTGCCATGAAACGCCTCCTGTTTGCGTTGCCGAAGACTAGCAGCCCGTGGCGAAAAGAGGAGGGGCTGCCGGTCCACGATCAATGGACCCGCCGGTCCGTCGCACGGCCTCGACCGTGCGTCAGCGCTCGAACGATTCGGTGCGCGAGGCCGCGGAGAGCGGGATGAGGAATCGCGACGGGTCGGCGGCGATCTTCGCGTGGGCCGCCGCGAGGGAGGTCTCGCCCGCATAGCTCACGGCGGACCGCAGGTGCCCGGCGAGCCGGGAGAGGACATCGACCACGCTCCCGATGTAGGGAACGCGCACCGTCTGCCCCTCGGCGGGAGTGGCGAGCGCATCCGCCACGCCGTCGTCGGTGGCGCCATCCATCACCGCTTCGGGCGACGTCATGCCGCGATACAGCTTCATCTTCTGCCCCGTGGCGGGATCGCCGACGACCATGCCGGGTGATTCGTCGGTGCCGGACAGAAGCGAACCGAGCATCACGGTGGACGCTCCGCACGCGATCGCGAGGAAGATGTCCTTGTCGTTCCTGATCCCGCCGTCCGCGATGATCGGAATCTTCCCTTCCGTCGCGAGCCACGCCTCGCGGATCGCCTGCAGCTGGGGCACGCCCGAGCCGGTCTCCAGGCGCGTGCGGCAGCCGCGTCCCGGGCCCACGCCCACCTTCACCGCGGCCGCGCCGAGATCGGCGAGGAAGCGAGCGCCCGCGCCCGTGGCCACGTTTCCCACCACGAGCGGGACGTCCGGGAACCGGCTCCGGAACGCGGGCACCGCGCGTGCGATCGAGTCCGCGTGGGCATGCGCCACGTCCATGAGCACCACGTCCACCTGCGCGGCGACCAGCGCCTCGGCGCGCTCGAGGAAATCGCCCATGACGCCGATGGCCGCGCCAACGCGCAGACGGCCGCGCGCGTCCTTCACGGAGAAGGGCTTCTTCTTGAACAGGCGCAGGTCTCGCATCGTCACGAGCCCGCGGATGCGGCCCGCCTCGTCCACGAGCGGGAGCTTCTCCACGCGGCGCTCCCACATCGTCCGCTCCGCCTCCTCGAGGCTCACGGTGGGAGGCCGCGTGACCAGGCGGGCGATTGGCGTCATCAATTCCTCGACGAGCAGGCCGCCGCTCCCCTCGCCGAGAGGAAGGTCGCGCTGGGACAGGAGCCCCGCGAGGATCCCCGAGCCCTCCGTCTCCTCGATCAAGATGCCGCTCGCCGCGTGCCGCGCGATCAGCTTGCGCACCTCGTCGATGGTGGCCCGGCGCGGCAGCACGAGCGGCTTCTCGATGACGTAGGAATGCCGCGTCTTCACGTGTCGCACGCGAGCCGCCTGCACGTCGACCGGGCTGCTGCGATGCAGGAAACCGAATGCCCCCTCGAGGGCGAGCGTCTTTCCCATCTCCTCGCCGACCACCGTGTCCATGTTCGCGCCCACGATGGGCAGGCCGAGGTCGACGCCGCCGACGAGCGGCATCGAGAGGTCCACATCGCGCCGCCGGGCCACCGGAGTGTGCTGCGGGCGGAAGAGGAAGTCGTCGAAGGTGCGACCGGCGAAGAGGGGCTCGGGCTCGTGCATTTGCGGCATTGTGCAACGGGGGCGCTCCCTCGGGGTCTCCTCGCTGCCCTCTGCTCCCCTCCTCCGCGCGTCCGCGTAACATCCCGCCCCATGAAAAGACTGCGTCGGGTGGCTCTCGCGGTGGCTCTGCTCTTCATGGCGCCGACGCTTCGCGGCGCGAGCCCGGTGGATTCCTTCGAGGCGCGGTTCGCGGCCGGCACGATGCGCATCGATCTCTTCCACACGGGAGGCCCCGTGCCGGAGGCCTTCTCGGTGGACCGCATCGTGGCCGACGGCCCCTGGTCCGGTAGCCGCACGCGCCTCGTGGATGACACGAACCTGGGCGCCTATCTGTTCCTCGTCCTCGACCCCGCCACGAACGCGACGCTCTTCTCGCGCGGCTACTCCTCCATCTACGGCGAATGGGAGACGACGGACGAGGCGCCCCGCACGCAGCGCGTCTTCCAGGAGAGCCTCCGTTTCCCCTGGCCGCGAAAGGCCGTCCAGGTGGTCGTGAAACGGCGCGACAAGAGCAACTACTTCCGCGAGGTGTGGTCCACCGTCGTGGACCCCGCTTCGCCCGACGTGAACCCCGCGCCTCTCACGCCCCTGGGAAAGGTGTTCATGATTTTCGAGAACGGTCCGGCCACGGCAAAGGTCGATCTGCTGATCCTGGGCGAGGGATATTCCGAGCGGGAGCTGCCCAAGTTCCACGCGGATGCCAAGCGCCTCGTGGACGTGCTCTTCACTCACGAGCCGTTCAAGAGCCGGAAGAAGGACTTCAACGTCCGCGGGCTCGACCTCCCCTCGGCCGAGAGCGGCGTCACGCGCCCGCAATCCCGGATCTTCCGGCGTACGCCTCTCTCCGTTCAGTACAACATCTTCGGCGCGGAACGCTACGTGCTGACCTATGACGACCGCGCGCTCCGCAACGCGGCTTCCGCGACGCCGTACGACTTCGTCGAGATCCTCGTGAACGACGCGCAGTACGGCGGCGGGGGTATCTACAACTTCCAGTCGACGGTCTCCGTCGACACCGCGTTCGCCGAGTACGTGTTCGTGCACGAGTTCGGACATCACTTCGCCGCGCTGGCCGACGAGTACTACACCTCCGACGTGGCGGTGGCCACGGGAGCCGCCGCGCGCCCGGAGCCGTGGGAGCCCAACGTCACCGCGCTGAGCGACCCCAAACGGCTGAAATGGCTCGACCTCGTCCCCCCCGGCACCCCGCTCCCGACCCCGTGGGACAAGGAGACCTTCGAGACGCAGAGCCGCGCGGTGCAGGCAGAGCGCCGCAAGATGGTGGCGTCCGGCGCGCCCCCGTCCGCTTTCGACGAGCTCTTCCGCAAAGAGAAGCTCGTGGAATCCAAGCTCCTGTCCCAGATGGCTCACTCCGGCAAGGTGGGCGCCTTCGAGGGAGCTGCCTATGAGGCGAAGGGGCTCTATCGCCCGGCGACGGACTGCATCATGTTCACGCGGGACGACGTGGGCTTCTGTCCCGTGTGCCGCCGCGCCATCGAGCGGGTGATCGACCTGTACGCCAAGCCGTGATCGGCCCGCGGTGAGCTCCAGCACGCCGCGGGTCTCGGTGATCGTCCCTTCCGCGGAGAGGATCGATCTGCTCGAAGCGTGCCTTCGCTCGCTGGTGAAGAACGGCCCCACGTCGATCCCGTTCGAGGTGATCGCGATTCATCACCTGGACAGGGCGAAGATTCCGGCGAGCCTCGCCGGCCTCGAGCTCGACCTTCGCCTCGTCCATTCGCCGGTCAATCTGGGCCTGGCGGGCTCGGGAAATCGGGGGCGCGCGCTGGCCCGGGGCGAGCTTCTCGTGCTGCTCCATGACGACGCGGAGATCGAGCCCGGGTGGCTCGAGGCGCTCGTCGAGACGGCAGATGCGCATCCCGAGGCCGGGGCGGTGGGAAGCAAGGTGCTCTTTCCCGACGGCAGGCTGCAGAGCGCCGGCATGATCCTCTGGGGCGACGGCGTCACGTCGCCTCCCTGGGTCGGCGCCGCACCTGCAGCCACGGCGTTCTCGGAGCTGCGGGCCGTCGATTATTGCGGCACCAGCTCGCTCCTCGTGCGCGCGGCCACGTGGGATGCGATGGGAGGTCTCGAAGAGGAGTGCTTTCCGGCGTACTACGTCGACGTGAACCTGGCCATGCACGTGAGGCGGCTCGAACAGAGCGTTCTTTACGAGCCTCGGTCGGTGATTCGCCATCATCAGGGCGCGAGCGGCGAGCTTCGCTTCCGGCGCTTCGTCACGGATCGGAATCGAGAGCCGTTCCTGACCCGCTGGTCGCGTGAGCTCGAGGATCACGAGCCCCGCATCGGCGATCCCGGAGAGGCCCAAGAAGAGGCAATCGCTCGGGCCGTCGCGCGTGCGAACGAGATGGGACGGCGCGCGTGCGTCAATGGTGCGCCCGCGGCTCCGCCGGAGGGAAACGCGGCGCTTCGCGAATGGCCCGTGACGCTGCACGAACGTCAGAATCTCGAGCGCCACCTGGCACTTCTCGAGGACTACACGGTCCACCTGACCGCCGTGCTGGGCGAGACCGCGACGCGCGCGGAAGCGGCCCAGGCGGCACTCGCCACGCTCGAGCAGACATCGGCGCGGGAAGCGCAGGGGTCGGCAACGCGCGAACAGGCTCTGCTCGGAGCGCACGAGCGGATCACCGTCCTCGAACGGAAGCTCGCCGCGGAGCTCGAGAGAAGCCGCGAACGGGATTCGGCCGGCATCCTCGAGCGCGCCCGGCTTCACGCGGCTGCCGCGGCGAGCCAGGCCGAGCTGCAGCGGATCACGAGCCTTGCCTCGTGGCGGCTGTACACCCGCCTCCTGCCGATCCTGAAGCGGCTGCGAGCTGGCGGCTCGAAGCCCTGACGCACGGCTCAGCCGTCCTTCAGGCTCCAGTCGAACCGGATCGAGCCCGTGTGCGGGTCGATGCGGGCCTTGTCCGGGTCGGCGGGATCGAAACGCACCGTGCCGAAATTGGAGATGCGACCGAGCGTCGATCCCCAGTTCTGGGTCGCATGCCAGACGCCCGGCGGGATGTACAGGAGTCCGCGGGAGTCCTCGGTGAAGTAGAACTGGGCGACGCTCCCCTTCGTGGAGGAGCCCTCGCGCCCGTCGAACAGCGCCACGCGCAGCTCGCCAGCCTGGACGAAATAGCGGTCGGCCTGGCGCCGGTGCATCCCCCAGCCCTTGATTCGCCCGGGCCGGATCGTGAATTCGTAGCCGTGCACGATCGGCTCCACGGGATCGGACCAGAAGGGAGCGGTGAAATCCAGGAAGGGAACGAGCGCGCCGCGCTGATCGTGATAGCCCATCAAACGCGCGATGCGGACGCCCGCGATCCTCTTGGCCATCACGGGGTCGGGCTCCTCGTGCCGCGATTCATCCACGCGTCCCGGGTCGGGGGTGATCAGCATCGCCGCCGCTTCCCGACCCGGTTCCAGAATCTTCATGGGCGGCGATTGAACCATGCGCCGCCGTCTCCCTCAACCTTCGGCCGCGAAAACGGTACCTGGCCGCGCGCGACGAGCGTCCGCCGTGAATGCGCAGGCTCACGAGCTCGTCCGGGGCCGGGGCCGGGGCGGAAGGACTTGCAAATAGATCTCCGCGGATCCGGCCGGCGAGCCTCGTTCCTCGGCTACGATGGAGGCGTGAAGGCGATCCGCGTCTCCAGCCCCGGAGGTCCCGAGGTGCTCACGCTCGCGGACGTTCCCCGCCCGGAACCGAAGGCGGGCGAGGCGCTGGTGGCCGTCGAGGCGATCGGCCTGAACTTCATCGAGACCTATGTTCGCGGCGGGCTCTACAAGGCGGCGATGCCGCTCACCCTCGGCACCGAGGCGGCCGGAACGGTCGTGGCCGTCGGGCCCGGCGTGATCGCCGTGAAGGAAGGGGATCGCGTGGCCTCCACGAACTTCGTGGGGGCGTATGCGGAGTTCGCGGTGGCGCCCGCCGACCGTCTGGTCGTCCTCCCCGACGGCGTGAGCACGCGGCAGGGAGCCGCGGTGATGCTGCAGGGAATGACCGCGCATTACCTCGCGTCCTCGACCTGTCCGTTGACCGCGGGAGACACCTGCCTCGTGCATGCGGCCGCGGGCGGGGTGGGCCTTCTGCTCTGCCAGATCGCCCGGAAGCGGGGCGCGCGCGTGATCGGCACCGTTTCCACGGAGGCGAAGGCAAACCTCGCGCGAACGGCCGGTGCGGGCGACATCATCTTCTACACCCGTGAGGATTTCGTCGTCGAGACGCGGAGGCTGACCGCGGGTCAGGGCGTCCGCGTGATCTACGACTCCGTCGGCAAGACGACCTTCGAGAAGGGTTTCGATGCGCTCGGACCTCGCGGGCTGATGGTGCTCTTCGGGCAATCGAGCGGCCCCACCGGGCCTCTCGACCCGCAGCTCCTCAACCAGAAGGGCTCGCTGTTTCTCACGCGCCCCAAGCTCGGCGACTACATCGCAACGCGCGACGAGCTGCTCGCGCGCGCCGGCGAGATCCTGACCTGGGTGAAAAAAGGAGAGCTGGACTTGCGCATCGACCGGGTCTTCCCGCTCGAGGCCGCCGGGGACGCGCATCGCGCCCTCGAGGGACGTCAGACCACCGGCAAGGTGCTGCTGATTCCCTGACGGTACAGTCTCCTGGGGGTCACCCACCCCGAAACTCACGATCCACCTCCTGCGTATTGCCATCAGAGGTCACACACCGATGACGACGCTCGTCCGCACCGCGACTTTCCGCCGCATGCTCGTCCTCGTCATCGGGTCCGTGCTCGTCCCGAGCCCGGCCGGCGCTCAGGAGGCAATCCAGAAAACCGACCCGGTGTTCCACCAGAGCGCCGCGTGGTCGCCCGACGACAAGCAGCTCGCCCTCTCGGCCCGCGTTCGCGACCGGTGGAGCGTGTTCGTCTGCTCGGCCGACGGGAGCGTCGCCCGCCGCATCACCGATCCGAAGCTCGACGCGATGTACGCGAGCTGGTCTCCCGACGGCAAGCTTCTCGCCATGACCCAGACCACCGGCAAGAATCGCGACATCTACGTCTCGCGGCCGGACGGCGCCGCGGTCACACGCCTCACCGACGATCCCGGCACCGACAGCAATCCGTCCTGGTCGGCCGATGGCACGCTGCTGGCCTTCTCGTCCAATCGCACCGGCAAGTCCCAGATCTGGATCATGGCCCCCGACGGCTCGGCGCAGCGCCGGCTGACGAAGAGCGAGGGGAACGACACCAACCCCGTCTTCTCGCCGAAGGGGCGTCGCATCGTCTTCGAATCCGATCGCGATCAGCTCAAGGGAGACGAGATCTTCGTGATCGACGTCGACGACCCGGAGGCCGCCGAGCGGCGCGTGACCAGCCGGGAAGGGGGGCATGTCTTTCCCGCCTGGACACCGGACGGGCGGATCGCCTTCGCGACCCGCGGCGAGCCGACGACCAACCAGACGGTCGCGGCGGACGGCTCGGATCGGCGGCCCCTGCCGACGCACGGCTTCGTCCTTTCGCCCGCGCACGACGGCTCTCGCATGGCCGTCATCACCGGGAAATATCCCAGCACGCGGCTCGACGTCGTGCCGCGCGACGGGTCCGGGCCGAGGGAGATCGTCCTGTCGGCGATCGGAGGCACGGTAGAGCGGGATCCGAAGCAGGCCGGCGCCCCGATCGTGAAGGTCGATCTTCATGCCTCGACCGTCACCGACGCGGACCTCGCCGATCTCGAAACGCTCGGCCGGCTGCAATTCCTCGATCTGCGCCTCACCGGGATCGGCGACGCCGGCGTGGCGCACCTCGCGCCGCTTCGAGAGCTCGTCTTCTTGAATCTCTTCCGGACTCAGACCGGCGACGCCGGCCTGGGCAAGCTCACCGGCCTGACGCACCTCGAGACGCTTTTGCTGGGAGGCACGAAGATCACGGACGCCGGCCTCGCGACGGTGAAGGAGTTCACGCATCTCAAGAAGCTGAGCCTCTTCGACACGCAGATCACCGATGCTGGGCTCGAGCACCTGAGCGGCCTGACGGAGCTCGAATCGCTGCTGGTCGCCAAGTCGAAGGTGACCGAAGCGGGGACGAAGCGGCTTCAGGAACAGCTGCCGAAGCTCCGCTTCGGCGAGTAAGGCAGACTCCTACATCGCCATCACGAGCCGGAGCGCGGCCTGGCGGAGCGCCGGGCTCACGGCGCTTCCCCGCGCGATCTGCTTGATCTCGTTCGGCGGCAGCGAGGGGAGGATGCGGAGCGCCAGCGGCGTCGGCGTGCGTGGATTGGCCACGAGGCCGATGCGCACGTCGTTGTTCAGCCACTGCGGGGTCTTGGCGATCAGGTCCGCCCCCTGGAAAGACAGGTAGGACGAGCGTGCGATGCGCGCGACCTCGTCCTGCGTGATGCGCGGATTCTTCAGGAGGAAATAGAGGACCTGCGGATCGCCCTCCTGCGCCAGGATCATGCGATCGCCGCGATCCGCCTTGCCCGCGAGGATCAGCTTCTCGGAATGCGGTAACGCGCGCAGCCGCTCCCACGCGTTGGTGTCAGGCGCCGCGTCGGGAGCGACGGCAGCCACGATCGCGGGTTCGGGAGCAGGGGGCGCGGGCGTCTTCAGATCCGCCACGAGCCGTGCCGGATCGGTGTCGATCGAGAGCGCGAGGCCTCCCGGATACAGCGCGACCACCGTCGCGGCGACCGTGATCTCGCCCAGCTCCGCGACGCGCAGCGTGAGCTGGATCACGGTGAGCGCGGGGAACCTCTCGGTCGTCATCAGCGCGAGCCCGCGGGCCTTCAGGTTGGCCTCGTACTCGGCGTCGAGCTCCTCGGACGAGGCGAACTCCACCAGCAGGTGGCGTTCCGACCGCGACGTGACTTGCAAAGCGAGGCCGATCTTATGCCTCCGGCCGACACGCACGCGAGGCCGGCGCGGGGGGTCGTCCTTGCCGTCCCCGGCCGGTCGGAATACGCTGCTCACCGGTACGGGCATTCAAGTCGGGTTCGTTTCGGGAGGATTCGCTGTGAAGTTGATGAATCGATTCGTGTCGCTGGGCGTGCTTGCTCTTTCTCTGTGCGCCGGGCTCGCGCGGGCCCAGGACGTCGTGGTCTACACCGAGGCCCTGCAGCCCGGCTTCGAGGACTACTCGTACAGCAACAACGCGGGCGACCTCGACTTCGTCAGCACCACGCAAGCGCACACGGGCACGAAGTCCATCGCGTTCCGTGGCAACACGAGCTTCAACGCCCTCTCGATTCACAGCACGTCCGTGTACACGACCGCGCAGTACCCCACGATTCATTTCTGGATTCACGGCGGGACCACCGGCGGACAGCAGCTCCAGATCGCTCTCGAGAATGGCGGGGCCGGCCTCGTCGCCAGCGGGTCGCTCAACAGTTACATATCCGGCTCTTCCATCGCGGCAAACAGCTGGCGCGAGGTCACGGTCGCCATCGGACAGGCTCCCCTCTCCTATGCTGGATCCTTCGATCGCATCACGCTCCAGACGGGTGTCGGGACGGCGCAGCCCTTTCTCTATGTCGACGACATCAGCCTCGTTCCAGGCGTGGTTCCCCCGGCCGCGAACGTGATCCAGATCGAGCAGAACGTCTCGATCGACCCCGGCTTCGCGAGCTTCCTGAGCGACCGCTTCACCTGGCGTGACGCGGCCGACCGACCGCGCGTGGCGGTACTCACGCACAACGACAATCCGGCCATCGGCCCGACGACGGGCTACCCGAATCACGGCGGCTCGCTGCGCGAATTCCGCTATCAGCTCCCGGCCGACAACGTCACCCGCGTGGCCAACCTGACCACGTATGGCAACGGCGGGTATGGCGGCTTCGGCTACGTCGTGTCGCATTCGAACAATCTGGGCAACTGCGTGAACCCCGACGACTCTCCGCTCGGCTACGGCACGGCGGGGCTGTACGAGCGCGTCTTCGAGGGGCGGCACCACGTCATCTTCCGCTTCACGCAGAACTATCCGCGCAACTGCTCCAGTCCCCCCGCCACGGCCCGCACGATCCCGGTCACCATCGACTGGGTCTTCTCGACGGGCCGCGACAACCCGCTCTGGGCCATCACGTACGACATGTCCGGCATCACGGCAAACGTGCTCGACGACGATTCGCGCGCTCCGTACGGCGAGCTGAACATCGATGGGCAGGGCGCTCAGGATATCGATGGCGTGGCCTGGGGCGACCGGTACAAGTTCACCTCCACGAGCGCGCCTGTCACGCTCAACAGCGCGTGGACCTACACCACGCCCAACACCGTGCCCTACGTGAAGGAATGGATCGCCGGTCCGATCACCGGCTCGCACACGCGGGACGCCACCATGGGCATCGTGCAAACGCAGACGATGAGCCAGCAGGATGCGGCCGGAGGGCGCATCGGCGGATACCACGACATCACGCCCTTCTGGAACAAGACCTCGGCCCAGGGTTCGGCCTCGCCCGGCTCGGGCTACCTGATGCCGTGGCAGGACGACTGGCCCTACCAGGCCAACGCGTTCAACCTGGGGACCGCCGCGCCGCCCACGGGCTCGAACAACAACTCACGTCTCACGTGGCGTACCCAATATGGATTCCTGGGGCAGACGTTTTACACGCTGCACGATCCGAACGACGGCAGCGCACCCGGCTGGCCGAAAAAGAGCTACTCCACCTACATCGTCCTCGGCACGCACACGACACTTCCCGTCGAGGCCCAGGTCACGCAGGTGGAGACCGTACAGTCGTTGTCGCTCTCGGCGACGCTCGGCCTTGTCGTGGCCAACGGCCCCGCGGGAATCAATCGCGCGGATTCCATCACCTACGACCCGGTGGGCTACAACCACGTGTACGGCGCCCTGGCGTTCGCCGCCAGCACGAACAACCTCACCGCCAACATCGGGGTGGGTACCGGCACTCTGAAGAAGCCGCTCGTGATCGTCGGCAACTACACGGGGGCTTACCCCACCGTGAAGCTCGCCTCCGTGACTCTCGTGGCCGACGTGGACTACTTCGCCTCGCTGCGCGCTTCCGCGAACGAGCTGTGGATCACCCTGAACCGCGACCTGACCGGGGCGACGAACAGCCTCGAGATCATCGGCTCCGGCGCGGCTCCGCCCACGATCACCCCTTCTGGTCCCACCACGTTCTGCGCCGGGGGAAGCGTCACGCTCAATTCGAGCAGCGGCACAGGCTACCAGTGGAACCTCGACGGGAATCCGATCGGCGGGGCGACCGCGCAGGCATACCTCGCCGCCGCCACCGGGAGCTACACGGTCGTGGTCACGGGCGGGGCGAACCCGGGCACATCGGCCGCCACCGTCGTCACCGTGAATCCGATCCCGGCCACGCCCGTCATCAGCGCCCCGGCGGGCACCACGGCGGGGGCCACCGGGCTCGTCGCGTCGGCGGTATCGCACGCGGGGAGCACGTATTCCTGGGGAATCACGAACGGCACCATCACGGGCGGCCAGACGACGAACCAGATCACGTTCACCGCGGGCGCGGTGGGCACCGTCGCCCTCTCGGTGATCGAGACGACCGCGGGCTGCCCCTCGGCCCAGGCGAACACCTCCTTGCCCGTTTCCGCGGCCATCGCGTTCACGTTGCGCACGCTGGCGCCCTGCCGCGTGATCGACACGCGCAACGCGACGGGGCCCGACGCGGGCGCCCCCTCGATCGCGGCGAGCGCCACGCGCACGATCCAGCCCGTCGGCCGCTGCAGCATCCCCGCGACGGCGCGCGCCCTGTCGGTGAACGTCACCATCACGGGCGCCACGGCGTCCGGCGGAGTCCTTCTCTATCCCGCCAATTTCGTCAGCGCGCCGGTCGCGTCGACGATCTCGTTCCAGGCGGGCCTCACGCGAGCCAACAACGCCCTGGTGCTGCTCGCCAGCGACGGGACCGGCTTCAAGCTCGTGAACAGCTCGCCCGGTGCGCTCAACTTCATCCTCGATGTGAACGGCTGGTTCGAATAGCGCGCTGACCGCATCACCACCGAAGCACGAACGGGGTCGGCATCGGCCCCCTTCGTCTCGAGCGCCTTTTCGGGAGCGAGGCTGTTCGAGACCTCAGAACCCTGGAGGCCGCTGGGACGTCACCCCGAACGCGCGCTCGAGCGCGATCCCCACGCGTCCCAGCGTCCCCTCGTCGAAGAGTCGACCGATCAGCGTGATGCCGTGCGGCACGCGCCGCTTCTTCGCGAACGTCGGCAGCGGATGCGCCGGATCGGGAGCCCAGTCGCTGCGCGCCTGCTCCACCTGCACGAAGCCCGCCGGGATCGTCAGCGACGGATGACCGGTGAAGTTCGTGATCGTGAGCATCTCGTCGCGCAACGACGGGACGAGCAGCAGATCCACGCTCGTCATGAGCCTTGCCATCTCCTGCGCCACGAGGCGACGCATGCGGTCGGCCTGCACGAAGTCCACCGCCGACAGAAAACGTGACTGCCGGAACGTGTTGGGCCACGCGTCGGGCACCTGCATCTCGAGCGCGTCGAGCCCATGGGAGAGCGTCAGCTCCTCGAAGGCGGCCGCCGCCTCGGCGAAGAGAATCGTGTAGAGCGCCGAATAGGGCCAGTCGGAAACCTTCACCGGAACCGGGACGAGCCCGATGCGGCGCGCAGTCTCGAGCGCGGCGCGATCCACTTCGGTCGCGGGGCTCTCGTTCATCCAGCCCGGGACGTAGCCGATGCGCAGTCCCAGAACCGCCGCGTCCGCCTCGAAGTCGAGCCGGCTCGGCACGCTCGACACGTCCCCGGCATCGGGGCCGTTGATCGCCTGCAGGACGAGCATTCCGTCCTCCACGCCCCGCGTCATGGGGCCGAGCTTGTCGAGCGACCAGCAGAGCGTCATGGCGCCGGTGCGTGCCACGCGCCCGAACGTGGGGCGCAGGCCCGTCACGCCGCACCGCATCGACGGCCCGATGATGCTGCCCCCGGTCTCGCTCCCCATCGAGAAGCCGACGCACGCGGCAGCCGTCGCGGCGCCGGGGCCCGCGCTGCTGCCTCCCGACCCTTCCTCGAGGAGCCACGGATTCATCGTCTGTCCGCCGAACCAGACGTCGTTCAGCGCCAGCGCCCCCATGCTCAGCTTGGCGACGAGGACGGCCCCCGCGCGATGGAGTCGATCCACCACGATCGCGTCCGCAGCCGGCACACGATTCCGGAACGGCTCGGCGCCGTAGGTGGTGGGGATGCCCTTCGTGTCGAGCAGGTCCTTGGCGCCCCACGGGATCCCGTGAAGAGGCCCGCGGTACTTGCCCGCGGCGATCTCGCCGTCCGCGCGGCGCGCCTGCTCGAGCGCGAGGTCGCGCGTGATCGTGATCACGCACTTCAGCTTGCCGTCGAAACGTTCCAGCCGGGCCAGGTAGATGCGGGTGAGCCGTTCGGACGTGATGGCACGCGACTCGATCCATCGCGAGAGCACCGAGACGGGCGCGAACGCGATCTCGTCGTCGTTCTTCGGCAGCAGCGGACGCGAGGTGGAAAGAGCGCTCCGCACGAAACGATCCTTGCGCGGCCCGGTCGTGAGGGCCGCGATCGCCGGCTCCCAGCGCGTGGCCGGTGCGAGCCCGGGTTCGAGGGCGAGCGTGCGCGGTCCGGTCCGGCGCTCGGTCAGGCCCGCCATCGATCGCTGCCAGCTGCCGGCCATCTGCGCACGTTCGGAGGCCGTGTGCTGCACCCGCACCAGCTTCTCGGCCTCGGCAAACGTGGCCGCGCTCACCTCGGGCCCCGTGGCCGGAGCCGTGCCGAAGGCCGGAGGCGAACCGGGAGGGGGCCCAGCGGGTGCCGGTGTGGGAGCGGTTGCGGGAGCAACCTGGGCAGCCACCTCGGCGGCGGCGGCCGCTCCCACGATTCCGACCGCGGTGCGGGTCACGAATTCCCTGCGTGAGGTGGACATCGGCTTCCCTCCTCTTCCCCGGGGTGTTCCGGAGCGAAGAGTACCGCCGATGCGGTTCCTCGGCGGCCCGGAACAGGAGCCCCAGGTGCAGGGGCACGAGCATGAAGCGAGCGTCACTCTGCCTTCCGGCCAGATTGCGGGTGTGCCGCACCACGTTGCGCGATAGGCTTGCGCGCATGCCCGAACAATGGTTCTACGTGAACGGTGAGGCCACCGAAGGTCCGCTCGATCGGGAGGCGCTCGTGCAGCTCACGCGCATCGGAACGGTGCGACGCGACACGCTCGTGTGGCGCGACGGGCTGGCCGAGTGGGTCGCCGCGGGGACGCTCGATCTCGGCTTCCCCCCGGCTGTGCCTTCGATGGCGCCGGCCCAGGTGCGCGCCATGCCGCCCGTGCTGACGGCCCCGGTCGCCGCGCCGCGCCCCGCGCCGGCAACGGCGTACGCGCCAACGGCAGCGCCGGCGCGCGACATGCGCAGCATGCTCGGCGGCATCGGCGCGAAGATCAGCGAGGTCGCGGACCTCCCCACCATCTCCAACATCAACGTGAAGAACCTGCTCATGGGCGGGCTCTCCCAGCAGACCGGCGAGGACGACATCGAGGAGATCTTCGTGGTCGGCACCGGCACCACGACGCCGCCGATCTCGATGGTCCAGACCGGCTGGCCTTCGCCGCGCGTCTTCTGGCGCGTGCTCGGCGGCTGCCTCGCGGCCTACGTTCTGATGCGCGTCGGCCTCTCGCAGTTCAACAACGCGAACTTCATCCCCGGCATCATCATCGTCGGCTCGTTCGGGGTGCCGCTGGCCTGCGTCATCCTTTTCTTCGAGTGCAACACGCCGAAAAACGTGTCGATCTACCAGGTCTTCAAGATGGTGCTCATCGGCGGCGCGCTCAGCCTCCTGGTGACGCTCTTCATCTTCCAGTTCATTCCCGGCGCGGGCACGGGCCAGCTCGTGCCCGCGCTCCTCACCGGAGCCGGCGAAGAGACGGGCAAGATGCTGGCGCTGATCCTCGTCGTGCGCTCCATGCGCTATCCGTGGCAGCTCAACGGCATCCTCTTCGGGGCGGCAGTGGGCGCCGGGTTCGCGGGGTTCGAGTCCGCGGGCTATGCCTATCGATCGGGCGCCGGGCTCTTCGACAGCATCATGCTGCGGGCCATCCTCTCGCCGGGCGGACACGTCATCTGGACGGCGATGGTGGGGGCGGCGATCTGGCGGGTGAAGGGAAACCGGAAGTTCGAGCTGTCGATGCTCCTGCATCCCATCGTGGTGCGCCGCTGGGCGATTGCGGTGGTGCTGCACGGGCTCTGGGACGCGAGCATCCTGGCCTGGTACATCCAGCTTCCCATCATCTCCATCGTGGGCTGGTACCTGATCTTCGCGATGCTCAAGCAGGCCTACGAGGGCCTGGAGCAGGTGAAGGTGGCCGCGCAAGCGGCGATCGCGGCCTGACACCGGCGATCGCTGCCGGGGCTCCAGCCGGGCTCATACTCGTGGGGATGATCAACGCCTCACGAGCTGCCGCCAGAACCATGAGCACGACGCCCTTCCCTTCACCGGTGAAACCGTGAGCGCCACCCTCTTCATGGGGCGCGCCGTGGACCCCGCGACCGGGACGAAGAAAAGCGAGCCGTTCCTGCTCGACGCGGACGACCTGACGACGCACGGGCTGATCGTGGGCATGACCGGTAGCGGCAAGACCGCGCTCGGCATCGTGCTCATCGAGGAGCTGCTCAAGAAGGGGATCTCGGTGCTGGCCATCGACCCCAAGGGCGATCTCGGAAACCTCCTGCTCGATTTCCCCAACCTCTCGCCCGCCGAATTCGCGCCGTGGGTGGATGCGGGCTCGGGCGCCACCGCGGAAGGCGAGTCGCGCAAGTGGACGGAGGGGCTGGCCGGCTGGGGCCTCGGCCCCAAAGACGTCTCCGCGCTGGCCGCATCGCGCGAGGCCGTGCTCTACACGCCGGGCTCCACCTCCGGCGTGCCGATCGACCTGCTCGGCTCGCTCGCGCCGCCGTCTCAGGCTTCCGACGAGGAAGACCGGCGCGACCTCATCGCGGCCTTCATCGGCGGCCTCCTCGGCCTCATCGGCGTCGATGCGGATCCCATCCGGTCCCGTCCGTTCATCCTGCTCTCCCGCTGCGTCGAGGAGCTCTGGAGCCAGGGCGAGACCGCGAGCGTCGAGGCGCTGATCCGAACGGCGGCCGCCCCGCCCTTCACGAGCGTGGGCGCGCTGCCGCTCGACACGTTCTTCCCGTCGCACGACCGGCAGGAGCTGGTGCTCGAGCTGAACAACCTGCTCGCCTCGTCGTCCACCGCCGCGTTTCGTACGGGCGAGCCGCTCGACGTCGGCAAGATGCTCTCGAATGCCGGCGGCAAACCGCGCCTCTCGATCGTCTCCATCGCCTCCCTGTCGGACCCGGAGCGCGTGTTCGTGGTGGCGACGCTGCTGTCGCGCGTGAAATCGTGGATGCGCACGCAGTCGGGCACGAGCTCGCTGCGAGCGCTCGTCTACATCGACGAGATCTTCGGCTTCTTCCCCCCGACGGCCGAGCCCGCCTCCAAGCGCCCGCTCCTCACGCTGCTCAAGCAGGCGCGCGCCTTCGGCGTGGGCCTCGTGCTCGCCACGCAGAACCCGGTCGACCTCGACTACAAGGGGCTCGCCAACTGCGGCGCGTGGTGGATCGGCACGCTGCAGACCGAGCGCGACCGCAAGCGCCTCTCCGACGGCCTCGCGGCCGCGGGGGGGCCGGTCGATCAGGACGCGCTTCTGTCGGCCACGAAGAAGCGCGTCTTCCTCCTCCACGACATCCATCGCCCGGCCGCCACGCTCGTGGAGACGCGCTGGGCCATGAGCTACCTGCGCGGACCGATGACGCGCGACGAGATCGTGCGGGCGCGCACCACGGGCTTGACGCAGGCGCAGGCCGCTCCGTCCGCGGGCGCGGGAAGCGCCGGGGCCGTATCGCCGGATGGCAGCCTGCCCCCCGTGCCGGGTGGCTGGCCGTCGCGCTTCGTGAACCTTCGCGGCGCGGACATCGCCACCCCGAACCTCTTCGTGAAGTACGCCGTTCGCTACCGCACCGTAGGGGGCACGTCCCCCGAGACGACCGGCGTGAAGCTTTTTTCTCTCGACGCGGCCTCCCCCGGCGAGGTCATGGAGAACGAGGCCCAGGACCTGACCGTCGACGCGCTCGACGAAGCGGCTCCGAAGAAAGTGCGCTACGCGCCTCTCCCCGCATGGCTCGGCGCGGCGGGAGTGAAGAGCGCGGAGAAGGCGGTGCGCGAGCGGATTGCCGACAAGCTGGCCACGGAGCTGCTGAAGGATCCCGTCACGGGAACGCTCTCCGTTCCGGGCGAATCCGCGGAGGCGTTCGCCGGGCGGCTCGCCACCGTGCAGGCGCCCGCCAAGGTGCGCGAGGCTCTCGAGAAGAAGCGGCGCGATCTCGCCGCGGCCGAGTCTGCGGAGAAGAGCCGCTCGCTCGAGACCTATGCGGGAATGGCCGGAGCGGCGATCGACATGCTGGGAGGTTTGCTCGGCAAGCGAAAGACGCTGCGCACCTCGAAGGTCTCGTCCGTCCTCAGCAAGCGGCGCATGGAAGCCACGGCCGAGTCGCGCGTTGCAACCTTGCGTGATGAGATCGCGGAGCTCGAGGCCAAGGCAGCGCCGCCAGATCCCGACCGTTTCGTCAAGGTGCCCGTGGTGCCGCTGAAGGCCCACGTGGACCTGCTCTCGATCGGAATCGCCTGGACGACCTGAACCGACCCGTCGTAGTCAGCGCCCGTGCGCCGAGGTCGCCGATCGCGGCGCGAGGATCGCGAGCGTCACGCCCACGAGAATGAGCGCACCGGCGACGGCGAGCCGCGGCGTGAGCCGTTCCCCCAGCAGCAGGATCCCTCCGGCCGTGGCGATCACCGGCACGGAGAGCTGCGCCACCGCCGCTCGCGACGCGGGCAGCTCGCGCAGAGCGGCGT
>JBDSFL010000605.1:0-2544 GCA_039919545.1 Thermoanaerobaculia bacterium
AACGCGGCCCACGCCGTTTGACACCAGCCTCCTAGCGATCCTTCCGCCGGCAGCCCGACCCGAGCCGGTCGCGCACGCGAGTTCGATTGACGATAAAATACGGAAATGACGGGTGCTCTTCTGGACGAATCGAGTGACAAGTTCCGGGATGAGTGCGGTGTGTTCGGCATCTACGGCCACCCGGATGCCGCGAACCTGACCTATCTCGGCCTGTACGCGCTTCAGCATCGGGGACAGGAGTCTGCCGGCATCGTCACCTGGAACGGGACGCGCATCCTCGTCGAGAAGGGAATGGGCTACGTCAACGACCTCTTCGACGAGACTCGCCTCGCCCGTCTTCCCGGCACCTCCGCCATCGGACACGTGAGGTACTCGACCACCGGAGAATCGCGGCTCGAGAACGCGCAGCCGATCGTCTACAACACCAACAAGGGCCCCCTCGCCATCGCGCACAACGGGAACTTGGTGAATGCGGACGAGATCCGGCAGGAGCTCGAAGAAGAGGGTTCGATCTTCACCACGAGCTCGGACACCGAGGTGTTCCTCCACCTCATGGCGCGTTCGCGTGCCGAAAACGTGGTCCTCGCGTTGAAGGATGCCCTGGCGCGAGTGCGGGGCGCTTACTCCATCGTTCTCATGGCGGGCGAGAAGGTGATCGCCGCCCGCGATCCTCAGGGCTTCCGGCCCTTGACGCTCGGCCGGCTGGGGAGCTCCTTCGTCGTGGCCTCCGAGACCTGCGCCTTCGACCTCATCGACGCCGAGCCGATTCGCGACGTGGAGCCGGGTGAGATCGTCGTTCTCGACGCGGGAGGGCTCGCCTCCTCGTCCTTTGCCATGGGGCGCCGAACGGCGTTCTGCGTCTTCGAGCACGTCTACTTCGCGCGTCCAGATTCCGCCGTCTACGGCAAGTCAGTGGCCGAGTCACGTCGGGCCTTCGGGCGCCGCCTCGCCCGCGAGTTTCCGACCGAGGCCGATGTGGTGATCCCGGTGCCGGACTCGGGAGTGTTCGCTGCGCTCGGATATGCCGAAGAGAGCGGGATTCCCTACGGAATGGGGCTGGTTCGGAACCACTACGTCGGGCGCACGTTCATCGAACCCAAGCAGTCGATCCGGCACTTCGGGGTTCGGGTGAAGCTGAACGCGGTGCGCTCGGTGGTGGGAGGTAAGAGGGTCGTTCTCGTTGACGATTCCATCGTGCGCGGCACGACCTCGCGAAAGATCGTTCGCATGCTCAAGCAGGCGGGTGCGACCGAGGTCCACATGCGGATCTCCTCGCCCCCGACCACGAATCCGTGCCATTACGGGATCGATACGCCCCGCCGCACCGAGCTGATCGCCGCCACGCACGACCTCGCTCAGATCGAGGAGTTCATCGGTGCGAACTCCCTGGGCTACCTTTCCCTCGAAGGGATGCTCGGCGCATTCGGAAAGTCCGAGAACGAAACGTGCGCCGCCTGTTTCTCCGGCCGCTACCCCGTCCCGTTCGCGCGCCCGGAAGCTCAGCCAATGCTCTTTCCGCTCGACGAGCCCTCGGCGATTCCGTCGGAGCCCGCTGTGCTGAACGCGCCGCAAGCGGTCGAATCGGCCCCGGCCGGGTCGCCGGAAGCCTCGGGTCCCGAGGTCGCCGAGGAGCAGCTCGCGGCGGTCCCCGCCGTTTCCTGAGGTAGCGCTCGCGCGCTCCGCTTGGTGTTCATGCACTGGACCGGCCTCGCCGGATTGAATAGGATCCCCGCGCAGTCAAGGGACGCCTTACCCGAACATGGGGCGCCTGCGAGGAGCCGAGCATTCGACAAGAACCCTCTCTGACGTATCGATCCGCCGGAGTCGACATCGACGCCAAGATGGGTGCGGTGGCGCGAGCGAAAAACGCGATCCGTTCCACCTTCACCGCGGGTGTCATCGGGGACGTGGGCGGCTTTGGCGGGCTCTTCCGACCGGACTTCACCGGGATGTCCGATCCTCTGCTCGTCGCCTCGGCGGACGGCGTGGGAACAAAGCTGAAGGTCGCGGCCGCGGCCAACGTCCACGGCACGGTCGGCCAGGACATCGTGAACCATTGCGTGAACGACATCCTCGTCCAGGGCGCGCGACCACTCTTCTTCCTGGATTACATCGCCACGGGAAAAATGGATCCGGAAAGAATCGGAACCGTGCTCGAGGGAGTGGCCCTGGCCTGCCGGGAGAACGGTTGTGCGCTCCTGGGAGGAGAAACCGCCGAAATGCCGGGCATGTATGCCGATGACGAGTACGACCTGGCAGGGACGATCGTCGGTATGGTGGATCGTCCAAAACTTCTGGACGGGACACGGGTGAGGGAAGGAGACCTCTTACTGGGGCTTGCGTCGTCCGGACTGCACACGAACGGGTACTCCCTGGCCAGGAAGATCTTTTTCGAACGCATGGCGCTGCAGCCGAACAGCGTGGTGCCCGAGCTGGGCTGCACGATTTCCGAGGCCTTGCTGCGCGTCCACCGCAGCTATCTCGGCGTTCTGCTGCCTCTCGTGAATGATGGGCTGCTCTCGGCGCTGGTGCACATCACCGGCG
>JBDSFL010000616.1:0-7666 GCA_039919545.1 Thermoanaerobaculia bacterium
GCCCGGGTCTGCCTTCGGCGGGCAGGTGAAGAGCGCATCCTCACCGGCCGAGAGCGCCTGGCGCATCTCGTCGGGCGCATCGACCAGAATCTCGGACAGCGTTCGCCCGAGCAGGCGATGGGAGGTGGCGAGCAGGCGGCGCGCCGCCACGTTCGCGTACCCCACACGCTCCCGTTCGTTGAGGAGGATGATCGCCATCGGCGCGCCCTGCAGCAGCGAATCGAGGAGCAGCTCACGCTGAAAGATCGCGCTCCGCTCGCGGCGCAGCACGTCGCCCATGCGGTTGTAGAGCTCCACCAGCTCGCCCAGCTCGTCGTCACGCGTGACGGCGAGCCGGATGGAGAAATCGTTCTCCTGGAAGCTGCGCACGCCGTCGGTGACACCGCGCAGCAGCAAGCGCGCAGGCCCCCAGAAGAGCGAGAGCGACAGGGCGGCCAGCGGGACGCCGACCGCGATGCTCAGGAGGAAAACGGTCGAGGGAGGCAGCCCGAGCCGCGGAGCCCACGCGGCGAGCGCGGCGATGACGATGCTGTTCGCCGCGACGATCAGCGTCAGCTTCCCCGTGAGGCTGTAGCGCGGCTTTCTCATCGCGCGCCATCATCGCCTGGATTCCCGGTTGGCCGCGTCAACCCGCGTTCGAAGCTCTCCTATAATTCACGGACCCCTTGAAAGGCGACCGATGACAGCGAAAGACATCGTGGCCGAGCTCACGAAGATGGGCACCGCGCAGACCAAGAAGACGTGGCTGAACCACGGTGCCAAGGAGCCCTGCCTCGGCGTCAAGATCGAGGACATGAAGAAGATCCAGAAGCGTGTGAAGGTGGATCACCAGCTCGCTCTGGATCTCTACGACACGGGCATCGCGGACGCGATGTACCTCGCGGGTCTGATCGCCGACGACGCGAAGATGACCAAGAAGGACCTTCAGAAGTGGCTCGATGGCGCCACCTGGGGCACGGTCGCCGAGTACACGGTCCCGTGGGTCGCCTCCGGGGGCCCCCATGGCCGCGAGATGGCATTGAAGTGGATGGAATCCAAGGATGAGGCCGTTGCCTCGTGCGGCTGGCAGACCTACAGCAGCCTCGTTGCCACGAGGGAGGATGCGGATCTCGACCTTCCCGAGATCAAATCGCTCCTGCAGCGCGTGGCCAGCTCGATCCACCAGCAGCCCAATCGCGTCAAGTACGTGATGAACGGCTTCGTGGTCGCGGTCGGCTGTTACGTGAAACCGCTCCACGCGCTCGCGGTCAAGACGGCCAATGGCATCGGCAAGGTCGCCGTCGACCTGGTCGGCGGGTGCAAGATTTCGTTCGCGCCCGACGCCATCGAGAAATTCGAGGCACGCAGCGCGATCGGCAAGAAGCGCAAGACGGCGAAGTGCTGAGGGTGGCGGCCCGCGAGCTCAGTCTTTCGGGCGGCGTTCGAGCGTGATTCCCAAGCGTTCCATGCGCCGGTAGAGCGCCTGACGGCTCAAGTTCAGCTCATCCGCCGCGTGCGACACGCTGCCGCCGTGGCGCACCAGAAGGTTCTCGAGGGCGGCACGCTCGTCCTCGTCCACTCCCGGCTTCCCGCTCCGTTCCGGCGACGTCGCGCTGAAGCCGAGGTCGGCGGGGGTCAGCCCGTCGCCCGCCGAGACGATATTCGCGCGCTGGATGCGGTTCAGCAGCTCACGCACGTTTCCCGGCCAGTCGTGGGCACATAGCGCCCGCTCGGCGACGGGGCCCAGCTTCTTCATCGCGGCGGACGGCGCGCCGGGCGGGCTCGAGAGCCCCAGCAGGAACGAACGGGCCAGAGGCAGGATGTCCTCGGGCCGCTCCTTCAGGGCCGGCACCGCCAGCTCGATGACGTTCAATCGGAAGAAGAGATCCTCACGGAACGTACCCGCCGCGATCGCCGCCTTGAGATCGGCATTGGTGGCGCAGAGCAGGCGCACGTCCACGCGGCGCGTCTGGTTCGAGCCCAGTCGTTCGAAGTCGCCCCCTTGCAGCACACGCAGGAGCTTCATCTGCCCCGCGGGCGAGAGGTTGCCGATCTCGTCCAGGAAGAGCGTGCCGCCATCCGCGGCCTCGAAGCGTCCGATGCGCAGCTTCGTGGCCCCGGTGAAGGCCCCCGGCTCGGCGCCGAAGAGCTCGCTCTCGAGCAGCTCGTTCGGCAGCGCGCCCACGTTCACGCGCACGAAAGGCTTGCCACGCCGCCGCGAATTGGCCTGCACGATCTCGGCGATCTTCTCCTTCCCCGAGCCGTTCGGCCCGGTGATGAGGACCGGCACGTCGGAGGCGGCGATCTGGACGGCGAGCGACACCACGCGCTGCATCGCTTCGCTCTCGTAGACGAGGCCGCACAGGTCGAATTTTTTCGCCAGGGCGGTCTTCGATTCCTCGCGGGCGGCCTTGAGCCGCTCGTTCTCGGCTTGCAGGGCGCGCATGCGCAGCAGAGTGCGTACGCTGGTGAGGAGCTTGCTGTCGTCCCAGGGCTTGGAGAAGTAGTCGTTCGCCCCCTCCTTCACCAGCTGCACGGCCGTCTCGAGCGAGGTCCACGCGGTCATGAGGAGGACGGGCATCTCGGCGTCCAGCTCGCGGATCCGGCGGAAGAGGGCGATGCCCTCTTCGCCCGAGGTCGCGCTCGTGTGGAAGTTCATGTCCTGCAGCACGAGGCCGATCTTTCCGGTCGCCACATGCCGCAGCGCTTCAGCGGGCTCGCGCGCGTGGAGGCACGGGATGTCGTGCACCTCGAAGAGAACTTCGAGCGCACGGGCGACACCGGGCTGATCCTCGACGATGAGGACTTGGGACATCCGTCGGGCCTCCGGGGCCGGTCGCTTGCAAGCCGACATTCATTGTTGAGACGACCGGCGAAGGGATAGGTTACGCGGAAGAGGGGCCACGGCACCAGGGCACCACGGGGAAGGGGCGCCACACCCCGTTCCCCGTGTCCTTCTCCGCCGCCCCTACACGTTGCGCGTGGCGATGGCCGGGGCCACGCGCACGCCGCGCAGCGCGGGGAAGTACGTGGCGGTGAGACCGGCGGCCCAGAGCAGGACCACGCCCATGACCACGAGACCCGGATCGAGCTTCGTGCCGTTGAGCTTCGTGACGAGCGCGATGTTGAGGGCATACGTGAGTACGACGCCCACCGTCAGACCGATGCTCGTGACGATCCAGTTCTCGAGGAGGAAGTACTGCAGGATGTCGGACTTCAGGGCGCCCAGAGCCCGGCGTGTCCCGATCTGACGCGTGCGTTCGGCCACCGAGAAGGCGGTGAGGCCCACGATGCCGAGGCACGTCACGAACAGGAGCAGGAAGATGACGACCGTGAGCATCCGAACCATCAGAGCCGGCTGGGCCAGCTGGTTGGTCTTGATCTCGGACAGCGGCCGAAGCGTCAGGTTGCGGCCCGCGTTCGCCGCGAGCAGATTCTTCTCGATCGCGGCCTTCACCGAATCCATGCGCCCCGGCTCGACCCGGAGCAGGTACTGCATGCCGCCCTCGTAGCTGCGCGAGAGCCCGGGGAAGAACATCACGAACTCGTGGATCGGCCAGCCGTACGGGTTGTAGAAGCGGCCGATCACCCCCACCACGCGGTACTGATCGCCATCGTTGTCCTCGAGCCGCACGTTGAGAGCGTTGCCGTCCTTGGTGATGAGCTTGGCGAACGCCTTGCTGATGATGATGTCCTGCGTGATCTTTTCCTTCGGCTTGCCGTCCTCTCCCATCGGACGCGCCGCATTCAGGAGCTCGCGCAGGCGCGTCGCTTCCGATTCGGCCTCCGCCTGCGTGAAGTTGCGCCCTTCGATGATCGGCGCGCGAAGCGAGTCGAGCGTGCCGCCGTCCGCGCCATACACCTGCGTCCTCAGCATCTCGGTCTTGCTGCCCGCGATGCGCACCTCGCTGGAGCTGCCGCCTCCTTGCCAGGGGAGGAAGCGGGAGTTGGTCACGGCCTTCACGCCGGGCGTGTGGCGCATGACCTCCATGTCGCTGCGCACCGCGTTGTCCAGATACCCCTCCTCGCGGAAGTCGGACGTGAAGGGCTGGCTGCGCACGGTGAGGATGTTGTCGTCGTCGAAGCCGGAAGGCTGGCTCATGTCGGCCTTGGCGACCCGGATCATGTTGACGCAGTTGGTGACGATCGCCAGCGTGAGGGCGATCTCGAGCGCGATGAGGCCGAAGCGCACCTTGTTGCGCGCCATGGCCCTGAGGATCGGTCCGAATTGCATGGCGGCTCCTTACTGCACTTTCAGGTGGATGGCGGGGGCGAGCTTGCACGTGCGCCAGGCGGGATAGAGCCCAGCGACGAGCCCGGCGGCGAGCGAAAGGCCGACGGCCATCACGACCATCTCGGCATCCAGCTTGAAGAAGTCGGTGCGGTTGACGAGCGTCTTCATCCAGTTGTTCATGTACGCCAGGGTCAGAAGCGAGAGCGAGATCCCCAGCACCCCGCCCAGCACGCCGATCAGCTCGCACTCCACGACGTGCTGCAGGAAGATGTCGAGCCGGCTCGCGCCGAGGGCGCGCCGCACGCCGATCTCCGCCGCGCGCGCCAGGAACTTGCCGAGCAGCAGCCCCACGAGGTTCAGCGCGCACACCGCGAGGAAGAGCAGCGACACGACGACGAGCGCGTTGGCCTGCGCCGGCACCACGCCCGCGAGGTCCATCCACTCCTTCACCGAGCTGACGCGGTTGTTGACGGGGCGCGGAAAGCGTCCGATCTTCTTCTGCTCCATCGCGTAGGCCTTGAGGAAATCCTGGTAGGCCGAGAGGTCGGACTTCTTGGGCAGCTCGACCCACATCTGCAGCCAGCACGTCTCCGAGCCCAGCAGGCCGGCGATCCCGGGCAGGTTGGGCGAGGGGCCCCACCCGTCGGAGTTTCCGCCCGTGCGGAGGTTCATCGGCACGAGATGGTTGAAGGGGATGAAGAGCTTCTCCGGGGGCTGGAGCTGGTTCTGGGTGAGGTCGTAGAACTTGATGCTGGGGAACCACGGACCGAGCACCCCCACGACCCGGAAGTCCTTGTCCTCGATCCGCACGGTCTTGCCGACGCTGTTGGCGCCGCCGAAGAGCTTCTCGTTCATCTCCTCGTTCAGCACGACCACCGCCTCCGGTCCCACATCGCCCTTCTTGTCCCAGCCGGATCCGTACTTGAAGGGGACGTTGAACATGGGGAAGAAGTCCGCGAAGCAGGCCCGGATCTGCTCCTTGAAGGGCTTGCCCACCTTGGGATCCGGGTGCACGTACAAATTGGTCTTGTACATCGCGCTCTGCCGGAGCGGGATGCTCGACTTCATGATCTCCATCGCATCGCGGTAGGTGATCTGCGTGGGGGGCTCGCCCGGCACCCTCGCGGGATACGGCTTGAGCGGATCCCAGCTGTCGAGCCGCACGTTGTAGAGCACGTTGCTCTTCTCGGGGATCGGATCCTTGGCGAAGGAATGGCGAATCGTGGCAAACGTGGTCGACAGCGCGATGCCCAGCGCGATGCCGGTGACGATGAGGCTGGAGAGGATGCGGTTCCGCTTCAGGCTCTTCCAGGCGATGACGAGGTTGTGCATCAGCATCTCGAACTCCGGCTCTAGTTCAGCGCCGCGGCGAGAGTGGGGTTCACGCGCTCGGCCTCGGCGCCCATGAGCGCGTCGGTGTCCACGACCTTGCCGTCGAGCAAATGGATCTGCCTCGACGCGCGTGACGCGCACTCGGGCGTGTGCGTCACCATGACGATCGTCGTCCCCTTGTCGTTGATCCGCTCGAGGAGGTCCATCACCTCGCGCGACATCATCGTGTCGAGGTTCCCGGTGGGCTCGTCCGCGAGGATCAGCCGCGGGTCGCCACCCAGGACGCGGGCAATTGCCACGCGCTGCTGCTGTCCGCCCGAGAGCTGCGACGGCAGGTGATGCATCCGGGCCGACAGGCCCACCAGCTCGACCGCGCGCTCGACCCGCTCCTTGCGCTCCTTGGCCGGCAGGCGCCGGTAGCGCAGCGGCACGTCGACGTTGTCGAAGACGTCCAGGTCGGGAATGAGGTTGAAGCTCTGGAAGATGAAGCCGATCTTCAGGTTCCGGATCCTGGACATCTGCGCGTCGCTGAGCCGGCTCACGTCCTCGCCGTCCAGGTGGTAGGTGCCGCCATCGAACGTGTCGAGGAGACCCGCGATGTTCAGGAACGTGGTCTTGCCCGATCCCGAGCGCCCCATGACGGCCACGAACTCACCCGTCTTCACGTCGATGTCGAAATCGTGCAGCGCGTGCGTCTCGATGAGATCCGTCCGGTAGACCTTCTTGATGGCTCGCATGGAAAGCATGTCGTTCTCCTGTTTGGAAATGGCGTTAATTGCGAACGAGGACGCTCTTGGCGGCCCCGAATTCAGACGTATCGGAAAGAATGACGCGCTCTCCCTCGGTCAGCCCCGTGACGATCTCGACCTCGGAGACGCTGACCGCCCCGGTCGTGATCTCGCGGCGCGACGCGACCGAGTTCTGATCCAGGACGTAGACCGAGCGTCCGGCGCCGCTCTCGAGGAAGGGACCGCGCGGGAGCTTCAGGACGTTGAGACGCACCTCGAACAGCAGGCGCACGCTGACGCGCTGGCTCTGCTTTAGCCCGGCGGGCGGCTGCCCCTCGAAGGTCACGATTCCACGGAGCTGGCTGTCTCTCACCTCAGGAGATACGGCCATGACCTTGCCGGGGTATTCCTTCCCCTCATAAAAAATTGCGGCCTTGGTGCCGGGGATCGCGTCCGGAGCGTAATTCTCGGGAATCGTGATCTCGACCTCGAACGCCGAGAGGTTCACGACGGTGACGATCGGCGCGTTGGCGGCCACCGCGTCGCGATCCTGGACGGCGACGGACGCCACCACGCCCTCGAACGGCGCCACCATGTCGAGCTCCTTCACCTGGCGCTGCAGCTCGTTGAGCACCGAGGCCTCGCGCTCGGTCTGGAGCTGGCGATCGCGGATGTCGAAGCGGGCCGTGTCGGCCTCGAGCAGAGCGGTCTCCTTGGCGTTCTTCAGCTCCAGCGTCGCGATCTGCAGGTCGTCCTTGGCCTTCTCGAAGTCCGTCTTGTTGAGGAGCCCCTCGGCGAAGGTGCGCTGCGCGCGCTCGAGAAGCCGTCCCGCCGCCTGCAGCTTGACCTCGAGAAGGGCGATGTTCTGGGCGTTCTTCAGCTCGGCCTGGCGGGCGGAGATCTTCTGTCGCTCGAGCGCGGATTCCAGCGACGAAACGGTCGAGCGTTCCTGCAGGAGGCGGCTGCGCAGCTCGGGGCTCTCGACGCGGCCGAGGAGCTGCCCCTTCTTCACGGCGTCGCCGGCGCGGACGCTGAGTGACACGATGCCGGGAGAGGGGCTGAAGAGCGTGGGATGAAGCGAGGCGACGATCTTGCCCTGGGCGGATGCGTCTCTCACCAGCTCGCCGCGTGCGACGGCGCCGATGCGGATCTGGTTCGCCAGCACCGACCGGTCCGCGCGCGACCAGCGGCGGATGGTGGGGATCAGGGCAGCCACCGCCAGGATCAGCACGCCGGCGATGGCGAGGAGCACGATGGTCTTTTTCGACAGACCCTTCTGCTTCTCGACGACCTTGTCCATGGATGTGATGCTGGGGATCATTTCGCCTCCGCCGGACTCGATTGCAATCGCGTGGCCACGCTCTCTCAGAGCTTCAAATGCCTCGCATGCAGA
>JBDSFL010000054.1:0-6015 GCA_039919545.1 Thermoanaerobaculia bacterium
GAAGCAAAACAGAAGCAAAGAAAAGCAGCGCGACTTCAACGCCTCGAAAGTATAAGTGCGAACGAAACCCGAGCAGCGCGCGCGAGCATTTCGAATCGAGATTCGATCCGATATCCGAATCCGAAAAATGCCGAGGCGAAATAGAGGGAGCGGGAGAAGGGTTCGATAGCAAGGCGGAGGAGGGAGGCAGCGCAGGCGGGGCAGCGCCCCGTCGAGCACGACCGACCGAACGACAACGCCGCTAGCGGGCCCTTATCCGCCCCCTCAGAGCAGGGGGGACATCTTGTCGCGAAAGACCAGCCCGGCTTCGCGTCCGCGCAGCTGCGTCACGCTCTGCTCGAGCGTCTTGATCAGCTCGCGAACCACCTCGAGGCCGCGCCCCTTGTCGATCTCCCCGAGAGCCACGCGATACTGGCGGTCGATCGAGGAGTCACCCGGTGAGAGGGCGGCGCTCTCGGCCTCCTGCTTCACCTTGGTGCAGAGGATCTGCAGGCTCCGCTTCTCATCGCCGCGCGCCACGGCGTTGAAGACGCCGCTGTGCGTGGAGACGGTCGGGATCGATTGCCCCGCGGGGGCGGGAAAGCTGGGCGCCGGAACCGCAACGGGCTTGGCGGGGCGGCTCTTCTCGATCTCCACGAGCTCGGAGGTGACGAGGCCGTACAGCGTCTTGGCGATGTCGAAGGAGGAGAGGTGCGAGGTGCGGGCGATGTCGTCGATCGAACGGACACCATCGACGCGCGTCACGACGAGCCACTCCTGCGGCGTCAGCGTGACCGCCTCGGACATCCCCTCGCGGCACGTGAGGATCGGCACGGATTCGGTCGTGGGGATCTTCTTGGAGAGGATCTTCCACTCGTCGCTGCGGCGCGCGGCCTCCATGAGGAGGTTCGTGTTGGAACGCGTGATGGTGCGCGCCTCGCTCTCGACGCCGGGAGAGAACTGGAAATCGCCCTGGCCCCAGAGCGCAAGGTTGTAGATGGCGTCTTCGCCCTCGATCTCGCCCACCTTGGCGTGCGTGATCTGACCGTTGTAGATGTAAACCACGCCGCGCTCGGCCGCGCGGGTGAGCGAGAACATTCCGGTCTTTCCCGACACGGCGACGAGCTGGACGATGTCGGCGAGCGGTAGTTCCTTGAGGGACCCTTGAAATGCCATTTGTCGCTATGTTCCTTAGAGAGCGAGCGCGACGATAGCATCCCGCCGCGGCACTCCTCAACCGCTGGGGCGGCGCCGGATCACTTTTTCGGGTGCGCCGCTCGCCCCGTCGAACCCGTCGGGGGCGCGCCGAACCAGCGGCGTCACATGGCGGCGCGCGACGAGGAAGCCGTGCGTGATGGCGGCCGCCGCCGCATCGGCGGCATCCAGCGCGAGCCGTTTCTCGTCACCGCCGCTCGCGAGGATCGACGCCACCATCCGGCGAACCTGCTCCTTTTCCGCCCCCCCGCTCCCCGCGACGGCGCGCTTGATCTCGGCCGGCGTGATCTCGGCCACGGGAAGTCCCGCCTCGGCCAGCGCGAGCAGCAGCACGCCGCGCGCCTCGCCGAGAGTGATGAGGCTCTGCGGATTGACGCCCGAGAAGACGCGCTCGATGGCGGCGACATCCGGGCGTTCACGAACGATCACGTCGCGGAGTCCGTTGCGCAGCGCGAGCAGGCGCTCGCAGAACGGGACGGTGGTGTCCGGCCGCAAAACACCGGCGGCGACGAGGCGGGGGGCGCCGTCGAAAGAGACGACGGCCCACCCTGCCGCACGGCTGCCCGGATCGATCCCGAGGATCCTCACGAGCGCGGGGCCCGGTCGGAATCGGCCCGGCGCACCGGCTATTCCTGGAGGTACTTCTCGTCGATGTCGCCGTTGGACCAGACCTTCTGCACGTCGTCGTTGTCCTCGAGCATCTCGAGGAGCTTGATGAGCGCGGGGGCCTTGTCCTCGACGGCGATCATCGACTGCGGAACCATCTGGATCTCGGCCGTCTGCATCACGATGCCCTTGGCCTCGAGCTTGGCCTTCACGGACTCGAACGACGCGAGGTCGGTCGTGATCTCGTAGACGTCCGGATCACCCGAGGTGAAGTCCTCCGCGCCCGCTTCGAGAGCGAGCTCCATCAGGGCGTCTTCCTCGGACGCGCTCTTCTCGACGCCGATGTAGCCCTTCTTCGAGAACTGGAAGGCCACCGAACCCGCCGAGCCCATGTTGCCGCCATACTTGGTGAGGAGATGCCGGATCTCGGCCGTCGTGCGGTTCTTGTTGTCGGTCATCGACTCGACCAGGATCGCGGCGCCCCCCGGCCCGTAGCCCTCGTACATGATCTCCTCGAAGATGATCCCTTCGAGATCGCCGGTGCCGCGCTTGATGGCCTTGTCGATGTTGTCCGACGGCATCGACATCTTCTTCGCCGCGAAGATGGCCGAGCGCAGGCGCGGGTTGGACTCGGGGCTACCCCCGCCCACCCGGGCGGCCATGGTGATCTCCTTGATGAACTTCGTGAAGAGGCGCCCGCGCTTGGCGTCGGCTGCACCTTTCTTGTGCTTGATCGTGCTCCACTTGCTGTGACCGGACATCAGTTCACCTCAGTCTTTGGCTCGTTGCGGCGGCGCAGTCTATTCACCGCGCGATGCGATGTCCACCGTCGGGACTGCGGAAGCCCTCTTCGGACGGCGTTGGCCGCGCGTTCGGCACCAGCCTTCGTGGCCGATGAGATTCGACGTGCGTGAAAGCCGAGCGACGGGTAGAATCGGCCGAATTCGTTGACACTCAAACGCCCGAGGCGATAATAAGACGTTATCCCGGATCGAACCGGAGTTGCGGAGGCATCGGGCGCGGCCCGGTCTTTTATGGCGAAGAAGATCCTTCTAATCGAGTATGAGCCGAGGTATCTCGACCGGATCCGTGGGCATCTGGCGGGCAAAGATTTTGATCTTGTCGTTGCCAAAGATGGCGACGAAGGGCTCGAGTCCTACCGGCAATCCCGGCCCGATATCGTCTTGATCTCGTCGGTGCTGCCCAAGCTCCGCACGCCGGACGTCATCAAGGGTATGCAGGCCCTCGGGGCCACGCCTCCGGTCGTCCTCATGATGTCGGGTTACAAAGGGAAGAACAAAAGGCAGGACGCGCAGCGAGTCGGGGCCACGAGCATCCTCGAGAAGCCGTTCACGGAAGAGGCTTTTCTCGGAGAGCTCGATTCCGCTCTGTCCGCTCGTTCGGAGCCCGCCCCGCAGGTTTCGGTTCCCAGCGGCATCGTCGACAACAAAGCGCCTCTCCTGTCGGCCGACGACATCTTCTCCGACGTCCTGTCGGGCATGGACGACGCTCCGCCGTTCATTCCTCAGACGCCGACCATGGGCACTGATCCCGGCATCCAGCGCAAGCTCGAGCAAACGCTGTCCGGAATCCTCCCCGCTCCGAAAAAGTCGAACACAGCGGCCATTCCCAGGGTCGATCCGGCCGCTGCGCCGCCTTCGAAGTCCGTGTCCCTCGAGACGGGTGCGGACCGTACCGTCCGTCTCCAGGTGCCGGCTCCCGCTCCCGTTCCCGCTCCGGTCGCTCCCGCTCCGGTCGTCGCGCCACGCGCGGCTGCCGCGCCACGAGCGGCCGCAGCGCCCGTCCGCGTCGATTCCTCCGTCGACCGCATGCTCACCGAGACGCTGTCGGGCCTGAAGACACCCAAGGCCGTCGAGAAAACGGCCAAGCCGATGAGCCTCGGCCTCGACGCCTACGAGCGTGTCGACAAGACCGAGCGCCTCGATCGGACGGCCACCAGCGCCGCGTCGGCCAGCGTCGGCTCGCCCGCTTCGTCGGCCTCCAAAGCCGCTCCCGTTCCGCAGCGCCCCGAGCCTCCGAAAGCGGTCGCGGCGCCTCCTCCTGCTCCTCGCATTTCCCCTGCCCCTGCCCCTGTCCCGGTCGCGGCGCCGGTGCGGGCCGAGAAGCCCGTCGAGAAACCGGCTCCCCGGCCGATCGAGAAGCCCGTCGAAAAACCGGTCGTGAGACCGGCAGAGAAACCAGTCGAGAAGGCCTACGAAGAGCGACGCCGCGAGGCCACCGCGGTGCCCGGCGGCTTCGGCCGCTATTCGCTGCTCGAGAAGATCGCCGCGGGCGGCATGGCCGAGGTCTTCAAGGCGCGGATGCGCGGCGAAGAGGGCTTCGAGAAGATCGTCGCCATCAAGCGAATCCTGCCCCACATGGCCGACAACGATGACTTCATCACGATGTTCATCGACGAGGCCAAGCTGGCGGCCCAGCTGACCCACAACAACATCATCCACA
This sequence comes from Thermoanaerobaculia bacterium, assembly GCA_039919545.1. Lineage (GTDB taxonomy): Bacteria > Acidobacteriota > Thermoanaerobaculia > UBA5066 > UBA5066 > JBDSFL01. The sequence goes on from JBDSFL010000054.1 coordinate 4,264, forward strand.
TCTACGACCTCGGCAAGGTGGATGCGTACCACTACATCGCGATGGAATACGTCGAGGGGCGCGACCTCAGGTCCATCCTGAAGCTGGGCCAGGAGCGGGGTTACCCCCTCCCGCCCGAGCTCGCGCTCTTCGTCGCCTCGAAGATCGCCAATGCGCTCGACTACGCGCATCGGCGCATCGTCGACGGCAAGGAGCTGGATCTCGTCCACCGCGACGTCTCCCCGCAGAACATCCTCATCAGCTTCGAGGGCGACATCAAGCTCTGCGACTTCGGGATCGCCAAGGCGGCGACGAAGGTCTCGCAGACGCAGACCGGCGCGCTCAAGGGCAAGCTGCAGTACATGTCCCCCGAGCAGGCGTGGGGCAAGAAGATCGACCGGCGCACCGACATCTTCTCGCTCGGCATCGTGCTGTTCGAGATGCTCACCGGCGAGCGCCTCTTCACCGGCGACACGGATCTCACCATCCTCGAGCAGGTGCGCGACGCGCGCGTCATCACGCCCTCCACGCGGAATCCCGACGTGCCCAAGAAGGTCGACCAGATCGTCCTGAAGGCGCTCGCGAAGAACCCCCAGGACCGCTACCAGAACTCCTCGGAATTCGAGAAAGAGATCAACGCGGTTCTCTATACCTATCAGCCCTCTCCCGGCCCCGCCGACCTCGCGATCTACATGCACCGCCTCTCGGAAGCCACGGCGATGCCCACGGACGAGGCCATCGATGCCGCCTTCGCGCATTCGGAGTCCGCTCCGGTCGAGAAGGTGAAGAAGGGGAAGGGGCTCGTCATCTCGAAGAAGGCGGCCGCGCCCGCCCCTGTGGCTGCGCCCGCTCCCGCGCCGGTTCCCGCGCCGGTTCGTCCGATGGAGGTCTCGCAGCCGGCCCTGAGCCTGGGGACCGAGAGCCCGAAGAGCCGCACCGGCCTCTACGCGGGCATCGGCATCGCGGCGGCCGTCCTCGTCGGAGGCTACTTCGCTTTCGGGCGCAAGGCCGCGGTGCCCGCGCCTCCCGTCACCAACACCGTCCCGACCGAAGCGCCGGCCGTCGCGGCCGTCGAGCCGGTCAAGCCCGCGGTCGAGCCCACGCGCATCATCGATCAGAAGGCCTTCGACGCCGAGGTCAAGCGCCTCGCCGCCGAGAAGGAAAAGCAGCTTCGCGAGGCGGCCAAGGCGAGTGCGGCTTCCAAGACTCCCGTCGCAGCCGCCACCGCGTCTAGCGGGTCGGCTGCCGCGCCTTCGCTGGCCCAGAGCAAGCCGCTCCTTCCTCCGCGCGGTGCCGAGCCGACCGCCGCTCCCGCCGAGCCCGCTCCCAAGCCCACCGTCGAGCCCGTGAAGGTCGCCGAAGCGCCCAAGCCCCCGCCGGTCGTCGAGGCCCCCGCCCCCGCGCCCGCACAGAGCGCTCCGGCGAATGCGGCCGTTCAGACCGGCGACCTCGTGGGTCCGGGAGATGGCGTGGTGGAGCCCAAGCTCACGCGGCTGGCTCCCGTCACCGGCATGCCGCCACAGGCGCGGCAGATCCAGGTCCAGCGCGGTGCCAACGGCATCATCGGTTCGCCTACGATCCTGGCGCTCATCACGGAGAACGGCATCGTGGCCGAGACGCGCATCTTGAAGGCTTCCAGCTACAAATTCGTCGACGAAGCCGCCGTGAACGCCTTGAAAAACTCGAAGTTCGACCCGGCCACCAAGGGCGGCGTCAAAGTGAAGATGTGGAAAACTTTCACGGTGCCCGTGAGACCGTGATTTCCTGAACACG
>JBDSFL010000693.1:0-11185 GCA_039919545.1 Thermoanaerobaculia bacterium
AGCACTCGAAGGCGAGGGACTCGGGGTCCGGGGCCTCGTCTCCCAGTCGCGAGTTCTGCTGGCGGGAGGAATCGCTTCCGAAATGGCCGTCGCAGGAGCTGCCACGGCTGCGCATTCGACGGAGAGAAACGCAATTGCGAAGCTCTTCATGCCGGGAGGAATGGGGGAGAGCCTGCGCGTACTCGTGGCGGAACGGGGATGCCGCGTGGGAGAGTCTCTGGTCCAGTTCCCCGGCGTTTGACTTCGACCGGGGCGGGAAAGAGAATCCCCCGGGTCAAGGCCGGGGTCCCTGGAGGGAATCGCACGAGCGAGGGAGCCCGGCGAGGGGTGTGCGCGGCGATGTCGATGGCGAACTATCTTCCGATCCTCTACTTCGCTCTGATGGCGGCTGTGCTGCCCGTTGCAGCAATAGGGATGATGTCGCTCGTGCGGCCCTCGAAGCCGAACGCGACGAAACTCTCCCCGTACGAGTGCGGCGTCGCCGCGCCGACGGATGCCTACGAGCACCGCTTCTCGGTCCGGTATTACTTGATCGCGGTGCTCTTCGTCGTGTTCGACGTGGAAACGATCTTTCTCTTCCCTTGGGCCGTCATGTATCACCGGTTGAGGCTGTTCGGCCTGATCGAGATGCTCATTTTCCTGGTGATCCTGATCGTCGGTTACGTCTATGCCTGGAGACGGGGGGCGCTGAATTGGGCCTGATCGAGAATTCGTTACCCGAAAACGTCCTCACCACCACGGTCGATTCGGTCATCAACTGGGCGCGCAAGAGCGCGATCTGGCCGATGCAGTTCGGTCTGGCCTGCTGCGCCATCGAGATGATGGCCGTCGTGGACAGCCGTCACGACATCTCCCGCTTCGGAGCCGAGGTGTTCCGCGGCTCGCCCCGGCAGAGCGATCTCATGATCGTCGCCGGGACGGTGGTCGAGAAGATGGCCCCCATCGTCAAGCGGCTCTACGATCAGATGCCGGAACCCAAATGGGTGATCGCGATGGGCTCATGCGCCACCTGCGGCGGTCCGTATCGTACGTATGCCGTCACGCAGGGCGTCGATCGGATCATCCCCGTCGACGTCTACGTTCCGGGTTGCCCGCCGCGTCCCGAAGCGCTCCTCTACGGCCTCATGGAGCTCCAGAAAAAAATTCAGCGGATGCGCGTCTTGCGCAGGGCCTCGTAGGAGCACGCGTGGCGGAAGAGACTCCTCCGGCCGGTCCGGTGAATCCCCCCGCGCCCGAGGCCCCCAAGCCGGCTGCGGCGCCCGCTCCAGCCAAGCTCAAGGGGCCCGTTCCCGTCGATGCTTCGGGCAAACCGCTCGTGGCGAATCTCGCCAACGCTGTTCCCGGCGCCATCCTCTCGGCGCACGAGTTCGTCGGTGAGACGACCGTGGACGTGGCGCTCGACAAGATCGTCGACGTCTGCCGGTACCTCAAGGACACCGAGTCCTTCACCTACCTCGTCGACCTCACGGCGGTCGACTGGAAGGAGCGGAAGCCGCGTTTCGACGTCGTCTTCTGGCTCCATTCGTTCAAGAGGAACAACGAACGACTCCGGCTGAAGGTGAAGGTGGAGGAGAACGCGTCCTGTCCGACGGTCTCGACCGTCTGGAAGACGGCCAACTGGATGGAACGGGAAGTGTTCGATCTTTTCGGAATCACTTTCGCGGGTCATCCCGACCTGCGGCGCATCCTCACCTGGGACGGCTTCAACGGCCATCCGCTGCGGAAGGATTTTCCGATCCAAGGAATCGACACCGGCGCGGCGATCTACCCCGACCGCTATCCCGAAGGGGGCGGTCCCGCGCCGGACGATCCGAACAGAAAGGTCGTTTCATGACGACCCCTCTCGATCCCTCGGAGGCCGGCGTCATCGCGTCGCCCGATCAGAGCGACGCCGACCCCTCCACCCTCCTCGGGCTTCACGAGATGGAGCTCAACTTCGGTCCGCAGCATCCGTCGACGCACGGCGTGCTGCGCATCGTGCTGAAGGTGGACGGCGAGAAGATCGTCTCCGCGCGTCCCGACATCGGCTATCTCCATCGAGGCACGGAGAAGCTGTTCGAGACCGAGACCTATCCGATGATCGTGCCCCACACCGATCGGATGGACTACGTGGCGGCGGCGACCAACAACCACGCGTTCTGCCTGACGATCGAGAAGCTCCTCGGCGTCGAGATTCCGAAGCGGGTCCAGTACATCCGCGTGCTGCTCGACGAGATGCAGCGCCTCTCGTCGCACCTCCTCTGGCTCGCCACCTCGGCCATCGACCTCGGTGCGATGACCCCGTTCTTCTACACGTTCCGGGAGCGCGAAGTGATTCTCGATCTCTTCGAAGAGTTCTGCGGAGCCCGCCTGACGCTGAATTGCATGAAGATCGGCGGCGTCTACGGTGAGCTGACGCCAGGTTTCACGCAACGCGTCCGCGACTTCGCCGAGCCCTTCAACCAGCGGCTCGACGAGTACGAGAACCTGCTCACCGACAATCGCATCTGGAAGAAGCGGACGATCGGAATCGGAATCCTCACCGTCGAGCAGTGCATCGAGTGGGGCGTCACCGGGCCTCCGCTCCGGGGCGCGGGCATGGCATGGGACATTCGCCGTGCCATTCCGTACGAGTGCTATCCCGAGCTCCAGTTCGACATCCCGATCGGGCGAAACGCCGATACGTACGACCGCTACCTGGTGCGCATGGCCGAGATGCACCAGAGCCGTTCGATCGTGCTGCAGTGCCTCGACTGGCTCGACAAGAACCCGACGGGCGAGATCCGGGGCAAGGTTCCGCGCGTGATCAAGCCTCCCGCCGGTGAGGCCTACGCCTGCGTCGAATCGCCCAAGGGCGAGATCGGCTTCTACCTCGTCTCCTCGGGGGGCAACAAACCGTACCGGCTGCACGTGCGGCCCCCCAGCTTCATCAATCTCCAGGCCCTCCCGGAAATGGTGAAGGGTCTCCTCGTGTCGGATCTGGTCGCGGTCATCGGAACGATCGACATCGTCCTGGGAGAGGTCGACCGATGACTCCATCGAACAAAATCGTCTTCCCGGGAGTGAGCCGCTAGATGGAACTATCCGACGGATTCATCAACTACGTCCTCATTCCTGCTGCCAAGGCCTTCATCTTCATCAACATCATGGCGGTGATGGCCGGCGTCCTGACCCTGTTCGAGCGCCGAATCCTGGCCTTCATGCAGGTCCGCAAGGGGCCCAATCGCGTCGGCTTCGAGGGCTCGCTGCAGTGGATCGCCGACACGATCAAGCTCATGTTCAAGGAAGACATCGTCCCGACGAAGGCGGAGAAGCTGGTTCATTTCCTCGCCCCCGTGCTCGTCGTCGTACCCGCCCTCACCGTGTTCTGCGTCATTCCCTGGGGGCCTGAGTTCACCGTTCGTCTCCCGCTGCTCGGCCGCATCACGACCGGCGGCTATGCGACCGACCTGAATGTCGGCCTGCTCTTCGTGCTGGCCGTAACCTCGATCGGCATCTACGGGATCATCCTCGGCGGCTGGGCCTCCAATTCGAAGTACGCCCTCCTCGGCGGCCTCCGATCCGCGGCTCAGCTGATCAGCTACGAAGTGCCGATGGGCTTCGCGGTCGTCTCGGTCATCCTCATGTCGAGCTCGCTCTCGCTCGTCGAGATCATCGAGGCGCAGCGCCGGTTCGGCATGTGGTTCATCTTCCCCGGCCTCCTGGCTTTCTTCCTCTACTTCCTCTCCGGCGTCGCCGAGACGAACCGCATCCCGTTCGACCTGCCTGAGGCCGAGAGCGAGCTCGTGGCCGGCTTCCATACCGAGTATTCCGGCGTGAAGTGGTCGTTCTTCTTCCTGGGCGAGTACGCGAACATGGTGACCATCTCGGCCATCGCGACGACGCTCTTCCTGGGTGGCTGGCTTCGCCCCTTCCCGAGCGTCCAGGCACTGAGCTTTCTCGATATCGTTCCCGGAGCCGCCTGGTTCCTCCTGAAGATCTCCGTTTTCATGTTCGTCTACATCTGGTTCCGCGCGACCTTTCCCCGCTACCGCTTCGACCAGCTCATGGCGCTCGGCTGGAAGACGCTCATCCCGCTCTCGATGGGCAACCTGGTCCTGGTCGCCATCGCCGCGCTCGGCGGCCGCCGCGGGTTGAACACGCTGGGCACCATCCTGTGGACGCTCTTCGGCGTCTCGATGATCCTCACCCTGCGCGCGCGCAGCTCCCGCCGCTCGCTCGCGGCACGAACGCCCATCGTCAACGCCGTCCCCGGCGTCCTCGAGGTCAGCCGATGAACTTCTTCGAGAACGCCCTTCTGCTCGACATCTTCGGGGGGCTCAAGACCACGGCGCAGCACCTCTTCTTCCGCAAGTCGGACACGGTGCAGTACCCCGAGCAGGCCCGCGAGCCGAGCGACCGCTTCCGCGGCATGTTCCGGCTGGACGAGGAGCGCTGCATCAAGTGCACGCTCTGCGCCATCGAGTGCCCGATCAACATCATCTTCATCGACTGGCACAACGAGAAGAACGAGCTGGGCAAGAACGAGAAGATGCTCGACCGGTTCGACGTCGACCTGAAGCGCTGCATGTTCTGCGGCCTCTGCGAGGAAGCCTGCCCGACGGTGCCGAAGTCGATCTGGCTGCGCACGAAGACCTACGAGCTCGGCACCTACGAGCGCAACGACGACCTCTACCTCGACATCAACAAGCTGACCACGTGGGACGACAAGGTCCGTCCCTTCACGATCGTCGAGCAGGGGGAGTAGGCGTGGATCCCGTCTTCGCGCTCTTCTGGGTGTTCGCCGTTCTGGCGGTGGCCGGCGCCCTGGGCGTCGTGGTGATGCGGCAGCCCGTCCACTCGGCTCTCTGCCTCCTCGCCACGCTGCTCGCTGTCGCGGGGCTCTTCGTCCTCAACCACGCCGAATTCCTGTTCGCGGTCCAGATGCTCGTCTACGCCGGCGGCATCATGGTGCTCTTCCTCTTCACGATCATGCTCGTGAACGTCCGGCGCACCGCCGCCGAGCCTTTCATCCACAGCCAGGCGGGCCTGGCCATCGTGGTCGGCCTCCTGCTGCTCGTGGTGGTGGGCGGCTTCGTCATCGGCGAGGTCCGCCGCGTGACCGGCCTCGAGCTCACCGAGGCCGCTGATCCGGCCAAGCTCGCGCGCGTGATGGCCAACGGAAAAGAGGTCCTCGGAAACAGCCAGGCCGTCGCCTGGGGCCTCTATCGCGACTACCTGCTGCCGTTCGAGGTGGCCTCGGTGTTCCTGCTGGTCGCCATGATCGGCGCCGTCGTCCTCGGAAAGCGGACGATGGAGAAGATCGACTGATGATCACCATCACGCACTACCTCACGCTCTCTTTCATCCTCTTCACGATCGGCATCGTCGGCGTCCTCGTGCGCCGCAACCTGCTCACGGTGCTGATGTCGATCGAGCTGATCCTGAACGCGGTCAACCTCAACCTGATCGCCTTCTCGCGCCAGCTGGGCGACCTGAACGGCCAGCTCTTCGCGATCTTCGTGATCACGGTGGCGGCCGGGGAAGCAGCGATCGGGCTCGCGATCATCATCTCCCTCTATCGCTTGAAGAACACGGTCAACCTCGACGATGCCTCGGAAATGAAGGGCTGATGAAGGCCGCTGCGATCCTGCCCTGGATTCCCATCTTCCCCCTGCTCGGTTTCCTCGTGAACGGGCTGCTCTACCTGATCTCGCACAGCAAGCTGGGGGGAAAGAACGCGCCCCTGGGTCCGCACGGGCACGAGCCCATCGAATCCGGCACCACGCACGGCGCGACGAAGCACCACGAGCCCGCCCATGCTGACCACTCCGCGGGGCACGGCGCGGCCGAGCACGGCGGACACGAGATCCCGTTCGCGAAGGTGCATTCCCTGGTCGGCCCGCTCGCGACCGCACTCTCCTGCGTGGCGTCTTTTCTCGCGATCTTCGCTTGGTGGGCCGAGACGCACGGGGAAGAGGCCATCGTGGCCACGCTGTGGAACTGGATCCCGATGGGGACGAACCCCACCTGGTTCGGCCTCAAGGTGATCTCGGTTGACGTGGCTTTCCGCATCGACCCGCTCTCCGCGCTGATGCTGGGCTTCGTGACGTTCATCGGCACGCTCATCCACATCTACTCCGTCGGCTACATGGGGCACGACCCCGGCTACGGCCGCTACTTCTCGTACCTGAATCTCGTCATGTTCTCGATGCTGACGCTCGTCCTCGGAGCGAACCTGCCCATCCTCTTCGTGGGCTGGGAAGGCGTCGGCCTCTGCTCCTACCTCCTGATCGGCTTCTATTACAACAAGGAGTGGGCCGCGAGCGCGGGCAAGAAGGCCTTCGTCATGAACCGCATCGGGGACTTCGGCTTCGTGCTGGGGATCTTCGGCGCGATCGCTCTCTTCGGGACGACCGATTTCGGGTCGATGTTCGCGCAGGCGGCGGCCAACCCGCAGATGTACGGGGCCTACATGACGGCTGTCTGCCTTTGTCTGTTCATCGGCGCGTGCGGCAAGAGCGCGCAGATCCCGCTCTACGTCTGGCTCCCGGATGCGATGGCCGGCCCCACGCCGGTCTCGGCGCTCATCCACGCGGCCACCATGGTCACCGCGGGGATCTACATGGTGACGCGCTGCAACGTGTTCTTCCGCATCTCGCACCTGGCCGCCGTGCACGCCTTCGGTGAGCACGCTTCCGTCTGGACGCTGCTCACGCACGATGCCTCTTACGTGGTGGCGGTGGTGGGCTGCTCGACGGCCTTCTTCGCCGCGACCATGGGCCTGGCCCAGACCGACATCAAGAAAGTCCTGGCTTACTCCACCGTGTCCCAGCTCGGCTACATGTTCCTCGGGTGCGGCGTCCTCGCCTTCTCCGGCGGCATGTTCCACGTCTTCACGCACGCCTGGTTCAAAGCCTGTCTGTTTCTGGGCTCCGGCTCCGTCATCCATGCGCTCTCGGGCGAACAGGAGATGACGAAGATGGGCGGGCTCCGAAAGCTCATCCCGCACACGTACATCACGATGCTGATCGCGACCCTCGCGATCTCGGGCGTTCCCGGCCTCGCCGGCTTCTTCTCGAAAGACGCGATCCTCGCCGAGACTTTCCTCGCGGGGCACCCGATCCTCTGGTTCTTCGCGGTGCTCACGGCGGGCATGACGGCCTTCTACATGTTCCGGCTCATCAAGATGACCTTCTTCGGCGAGTTCCGCGGGACTCAAGAGCAGCTCCACCACGTGCACGAATCCCCGGCTTCGATGACGATCCCGCTCTGGATCCTCGCCGCCGGCGCGCTCCTGGTGGGCTACTGGGGCATCCCGAAATTCCTGCTCGGCAGAGAGAGCGGCTTCGACAAGTTCCTCGAGCCCATCTTCGCGAAGATGCCGGCTGACTGGACTCCGGCAGCCGAGCATGCCTCTCACTCCACCGAGTGGGCGCTGATGCTCGCCTCGGTGGTCGTGGCGGGGCTCGGCATCCTGATCGCGTGGATGTTCTACAGCGGGGCGTATCCCTTCGCGATGCCGCAGCGCATCGCCGCCTCGGCCGGTGGCCTGTACCGCACCATCAAGAACAAGTACTACGTGGACGAGTTCTACGAGCGGGTGTTCGTGAACGGCCTCATCAAGAAGGGGGGGCGCTTCCTCTGGGAAGTGGATGCGCGCCTCATCGACGGCCTCTTGGTTCACGGCGCACGTAACGTCACCCTCTGGCTCTCCCACGCGTCGTCCTGGTTCGACCGCACGTTCGTGGACGGGCTCGTGAACGGCGTGGCCGACACGCTCCAGGCCTCGTTCCGTGGGTACCGCACCCTCCAGACCGGGCGCATCCAGAACTACGCGATGGGCATGGCCATCGGAATGTTCGGCCTGGTCTGCGTCTACATGATCCTGAGCTGAAGATGAAAAAGTCCTCGCACGCTCCCCGGCCGCTGCCGGTTTTCCAGAAGTCTGCAGAAGGCTCCAGTTTGCTGAAGAAGGAAGCGGAATGAACCACCTCCTCTCGATGCTGATCTTTTTCCCCGTCTTGGGGACGGCGGCGATTCTCTTCATCCCGCGCGAGAAGACGAAGGCGATCATGTGGACCGCCACGGTCACGACCGCGCTCGAGCTCATCCTGTCGCTGCCGCTCTGGTTCGAGAGAGGGTTTCGCTCCTCGGGCGATTTCCTCTTCCGCGAGACGAAGGAGTGGATCCCCTCGCTCGGCGCCAAGTACATGCTCGGCGTGGACGGCATCGCCGCCCTCCTGATCCTGCTGACGACGATTCTCTCCTTCATCTCCGTGTACGCCTCGTTCACGGCGATCACGAAGCGGCAGAAGGAGTACTACGCGTTCCTGCTCCTCCTCGAGACGGGGATGATCGGCGTGTTCTGCGCGCTCGACTTCTTCCTCTTCTACGTTTTCTGGGAAGTCATGCTCGTCCCGATGTATTTCCTCATCGGCGTCTGGGGCGGCCCACGGAAGCTCTACGCCGCCATCAAGTTCTTCCTCTACACGCTGGCCGGCTCGGTCGTGATGCTGCTCGCCATCATCGCGCTCTATTTCTTCAATACCAGCGGCTTTCTCTGGTGGAAGGGGCTCGGGAATGCCCCCTCGTTCGACATCACGCATTTTCATCAGATCGCGAATCTGATTCCGGGTGATCTCCAGCTCTGGCTGTTCTGGGCTTTCTTCCTCGGGTTCGCCATCAAGGTCCCGATGTTCCCGTTCCACACGTGGCTACCGGATGCCCACGTCGAGGCCCCCACCGCGGGCTCGGTCATCCTCGCGGGCGTCCTGCTGAAGATGGGCACGTACGGTTTCCTGCGGTTTTCCTTGCCCATCTGCCCCGCGGCGCTGCATTCGAAGGCGTCGTTTCTGGGGTGGGACTCCGTTTCCTGGGTCGTCTTCCTCTCGATCGTGGGCATCGTTTACGGGTCGATGGTGGCCATGGTCCAGAAAGACATGAAGAAGCTCGTGGCCTATTCCTCCGTGGCCCACCTGGGCTTCGTGATGCTCGGGCTGTTCTCGCTGAACGAGGCCGGTATCCAGGGCGGAATCATCCAGTCCATCAATCACGGCCTGTCGACCGGAGGGCTCTTCCTGCTCGTGGGAATCATCTACGAGCGCAGGCACACCCGCATGATCGCGGACTTCGGCGGCCTCTCCTCGGTGATGCCGGTGTACGCGATGCTGTTCATGATCATCACCCTGGCCTCCATCGGCCTGCCTCTCCTGAACGGCTTCATCGGTGAGTTCACGATCCTGACGGGCGCGTTCCTGGCCAACTGGCATTGGGCCGCGTGGGCCAGCCTCGGCGTGATCCTGGGCGCCGCCTACATGCTGTGGCTCTATCAGCGGGTCTTCTTCGGCGAGATCAAGCACGAGGAGAACAAGCACCTCGAAGACGTGAATCTCCGCGAGATCCTCACCCTCGCGCCGCTCATCGCGCTCTGCGTGATCATCGGCATCTATCCCAAGCCGTTCTTCGAAATGACCGCTCCTTCGGCTGGGAAGATCGTCGCCGCGGTGTCTCGTCCTCTCGACGATGCCGCGCCCCGCATGGCGTCGGCGGGGCTCGCCCAGCCCCTGCCCGTTTCGGGCGCGACGGCCGTGACGGCTCCCGCGGGTTCCGTGACGGCTCCCGACCCTGCCATGACCGCCCCCGGTTCCGCCCCGTCCGGCGCGGCTCCGGACGCGTCTGCGGCGCCGACGACAACGCCCGCGGCCCCCGCGACCAGCGAGGCGAAGTAGGCCCGTGCCGTTCTCGAACGTCGACACCCTGCTGATCCTTCCCGAGCTGTTCCTGACGGCGGCCGGACTGGGCCTGCTGGTCTACGCCACGATGGTGCGGCGGGAGCATGAGCCGCGCATCGCGATCCTCTCGATCGTGGCGCTCGCGGTCACCGGGCTCCTCCTCGGGGTATCGACGCGTTTCGCGGGCTCGCTGCCCAGGTCCGCCTTCGGCGGCATGCTCGTGGTCGATCGTTTCGGGCTCTACTTCCAGGGTCTGGTGATCCTCGCGGCCATCATCACCATCCTCTTCTCGCTCCGCTTCGTGGGCGAATCGCCGTATCCGGGGGGCGAGTACTACGGGCTCATCATCTTCACGACGGTCGGCATGCTCTTCATGGCCGCCGGGACGCACCTGGCCTCCATCTACATCTCGCTCGAGCTGATGGCCCTGTCGCAATACGTGCTCGCCGGCTACTTCAAGCGTGAGACGAAATCGATCGAGGCCGCCGCGAAATATTTCGTGCTCGGCGCGTTCTCGTCTGGAATCCTCCTGTACGGGATCTCGCTCGTGTACGGAGCTTCTGGAACGATGACGCTGAGCGGTCTCTCCACTGCGCTGGCCGCCTCGAACAAGTCCCCGATCTTTCTGGTCGGCATCATCCTCATCGCCTGCGGCCTCTTCTTCAAGATCGCCTCGGCCCCGTTCCACGTCTGGGCTCCGGACGTCTATGAAGGGGCCCCGACGCCGATCTCGGCGTTCTTCGCCGTGGGTCCGAAGATCGCCGCCTACGCCATCTTCGCCCGCATCTTCTTCTCGGGTTTCGGCTCGAGCACGGCAGACTGGACGGCCGTGATCGCCGCGTCGGCTGCGCTGACGATGGTGGTCGGAAACGTCGGCGCGCTGATGCAGACGAACGTCAAGCGCATGCTCGGTTACTCGTCCATCGGACACGCCGGTTACGCGCTCCTGGGTCTGCTGGCTTATCGCCCCGGCACCGTGGGCGGCTCCGCGGGCGACCGCGACTTCGGTCTCTGGGCGATCCTCATCTACCTCGCGGCGTACGCGCTCATGAACCTGGGCGCCTTCGGTCTCGTCGTGCTCCTGGAATCGAAGGGCTATGCCGCCGAGAGCGTCGACGACTTCAACGGGCTCTCGAAGAAGAATCCGCTCGCCGCCGCGACCATGGTCGTCTTCCTGCTCTCGCTCGCCGGTATTCCTCCCACGGCCGGATTCGTCGGGAAGTATTTCCTGTTCAGCGCGGCCATGAAGGCCGGCTGGTTCTGGCTGACGCTTCTGGCCGTGCTGATGTCCGCCGTCTCACTCTTCTATTACTTCCGCATCGTCCGTGCGATGTACATGGTCGAGGGTTCGGGCGAGCTCGGCTGGCGCGAACAGCCCGCCGTCTCCGTGGCCATCGGGCTCTGTGCCGCGGGCACGCTGGCCATCGGCGTCCTTCCCCAGATCTTCGTGGCGTTCGCCAAGACGTGCCTGCTCCGCTGAGCAAGCGGGGCAG
>JBDSFL010000699.1:0-11266 GCA_039919545.1 Thermoanaerobaculia bacterium
GGCCGCGCACGACGCCGGGGTGATCCACCGAGACGTGAAGCCCGCCAACCTGATCCGCCTCCCGAGCGGCCGCATCAAGGTGACCGACTTCGGCATCGCGCGCGTGCTGGGCTCCGAGCTCGTGAAGACGCAGGCTGGTGACGTGCTGGCAACGCCCATGTACGGCTCGCCGGAGCAGCTCTTGGGTGGGGAGATCGACGGCCGCTCGGACCTCTTCTCCGTGGGAATCGTTCTCTACCTCGCTCTCACCGGGCGCGCCCCGTTCGGCGGGCGCAACCTGGCGGAGCTGATCTCGTCGATCCTGAACAACGAGCCCGCAGCACCGCGCTCGTTGAACCACGAAATTCCCGAGGGGCTCGAGGCCGTGCTCATGCGCACCCTGAGCAAGAAGCGCGAGGCGCGCTTCGCCACCGCGGGCGACCTGGCTCGTGCGCTCAGGCCGTTTGCGGCGGGGAACGTCGTGCCGGGCTCGGCCGTGACGGCGAATCTTTCCTCGTCGCCCGCGTCCGAGGTGGAGTGGCAGGCCACGCGGGTCAGCGCGCCATTTCCCTTCGCGGAAAGCGTCTCCGGCTCGGGCGAGTTCGTGCTCCCGGCAGACGACAACGCTCCGGTCCTCACCGGGCTGCCGCCCGACGCCGCGCGCGCGCTCGTCCAGGTCGTCTCGGGCTGGGCGGCGCGTCCGATGGGACGCGTGGTCGTACAAGATCTGCTGAACCGCCTGCTGGAATTTCCGCTGCACGCCGAGCCCTACTCCGGCGCGGTGCGCGTGGGCGAGCAAGCCTACTTGCTGCTGCACGGAGGCCTGCTGCTCGGCGCGGTGGACGCCCGCGCGTCGAACCTGCCGGGCGACGAGGTGGTGCAGAACCTGCCCCTGGAAGCGACGGTCGAGCTGCATCCTCGTCCCGAGTCGCTCGATCCGGGCGTGCTCCCCCTGCTGGCCGCGCTGCTTCAGAAACGGCGGGTGCGCCATGCCGACCTCGACTCGTCCTTCGTGAACCTGCCGGCGCTCGGCGAGAAGCTCCGCTCGGAGTGCTTCGACGGGCTCCTCGTGCTCCGGCGCGACGAGTCGATCGCCTGGATTCTGATCGTGCACGGGCGCACCGCCCTCGCCCTGTACGCGGGATCCTGGGCCGGCGCTCCGCTCGGCGCCTCGTGGCAGAGCTGGGTCTCGGATCTGGTCGTGAAGGCGAGCGTCGAGGAACGTTCCGGCGGTCCCCTCTTCGCATCTTACCGGCGGCTCTTCCCCGACTTCCGCATCGCGGTCGAGAAGGAAACCGAGCCGCTCGCCTCCGTCGGGGCCTCCACGTCGTTCTCGTTCGGGGGGAGCCGGCGCCTCACCTCCAAGCAGACCGGGGGAACGCATCGGCTCGTCGCCTCCGAGACCGGCACCCGCGGCGGAACGCGGGGGGGAGGCGCTCCTCAGTCCGTGCTCGACCAGGCCCTTGCCGCCGATGAGGCGCGTCGGTACCTGCAGTTCCTGCTCAACGACCTTCCCCGGCTCATCGTGGAACGGGGCAAGACCGAGAGCCTGAAATACGTGGCGTCGTGGATTCCCCTCGTGAAGTCCGCGATCCTGCACCACCGCTTGCCGCGGCCGCAGAGCGCCGAGAGCGATTTTTTCGATCTCGTGACGTTCGACGCGGACGGCAAGGCGCTCCATCTCGCCAGCCGCGTCGCACGCGGGACACCTCAGGCGCTGGAGGAGTTCATCGAGCGCGTGCTGCAGGCCAAGGGCGCACGCATCAAGACGGGCGACGTCGGCGGAGCCATCCTCTTCGCCCCCACCTTCGACGCCGAGGCGGCCGAGGTGTATCGCACGGCGACCGCGCCCGAGGGAGAGAAGAAGAAATCGTGGACGTTCGGCGCCATCGAGGCCGCGACGCATTACGAGGGCTTCGTGAGAATGGGCGCGCGGCGCGGCTTCCACCTGCTCCTCGTGACCGTGGAGCCGGACGGCTTCAAGCTCCTGTCTCCCTAGCGTTTCTGCTGCTCGAGCCGCGAGGCTGGTTCCGTTGTGCAAACTGTGTGGACCTACGGACATGTTGCGCCCGAAGAGCCGGTCAACCCTTCGGAGAAGACGCCGTTCGGAGAGGACGGGATTTTCAGGCTGATTTTTCCAGAAGCTCCAGCACCGCCTCGGCGGTGGCCTTGGCGCGGTGCGGCGGGTTGGCGTGACGGCCGCTTCCTTCGTGGTAGGTGGTGGCCGCTCCCGAGAATTTCAGCGCGTGCGCGGTGGCCAGGACGACGACGCTCTCGTTTGGCTTGATCACGCCTTCTTCTCGCAGCTTGGCGGCGCCGGCGAGCGCCACGGCCGAGTTCGGGCAGATGGCCACACCGTGGCGGTTGGCGAGCGCGAAGGCGTCGAGCAGCTCGGTCTCCGTCACGCGGGCCACGACGCCGTCGAAGAAGCGGATCTCGCGCTCGGCCTTCGGGTGGGAGACCGGGGCTCCGATCCGGATCGCCGAGGCGGCGGTCTCGTCGGCCCGGCGCGTGACGCGGGTCGCGAAGCCCGTCTCGTAGGACTGGAAGAACGGGTCGGCTGCCGAGGCCTGGATGCCGGCGAGGCGCGGCTTCTTGTCGATGACCCCGAGCTCGAGCCACTCCCTCAGACCCTTGCCGATGGCCGAGAGGTTGCCTGCGTTTCCCACAGGCACCACGAACCAGTCGGGTACCTCCCAGCTCAGATCCTGGATGGCTTCCCAGCCGATCGATTTCTGCCCCTCGATGCGCACCGGGTTCTTCGAGTTCAGGAGGTAGATGGGACGAAGGCTCGTGAGCTGCGCGACCACCTCCATGCAGCCGTCGAAATCGGTATCGAGCCCGATAGTGGTCGCCCCGTACTGGAGCGCCTGCGACAGCTGCTCGCCCGTGATCTTGGCGTCGGGCACGAGCACGATCGCCCGCATCCCCGGCACCTCCGCGGCGTAGGCGGCGAGCGCGGCCGACGTGTCGCCCGTGGACGCGCAGGCGACCTCGGTCATGCCGAGGTGCCGCGCCCACGACACGCCGACCGTCATCCCGCGATCCTTGAACGACAGCGTCGGGTTCTCTCCCTCGTGCTTGATGTAGAGACGCGAGAGCCCGAGCCGCTCACCGAGCGCGCGGCCCGGATAGAGGCGCGTCGCCCCCTCTGGCTTGCTGACGATCTCGTCCTCTTCGAGCACGGGGAACACATGCTCGCGAAAGCGCCAGACCCCGCTCCGTGCAAACGGCTGGTCGGGCACCGGGGGCGCGGCCCGCCGCGCATCGAAGAGTGCGCGCCAGTCGGCCCCGCTGCGGCCGAAGGCCGCGAGGTCGGGCACGACGTCCACGAGGGATCCGCACGCATCGCAGGAGGTCCGTACCGGTGCGATCGAATACGCGGCCTGGCACGAGACGCAGCAGAACGCGGAAAGCGGTTTCACCATCGCGCCGATTTGAGCACACCCCGGAGCGAGCTACAGAACGAGATTCAGGACGTGGCGAATGCGGTGAAGGAGACCGTTCGGAGTGAAAGGCTTCTGCAGGAACTGAATCCCCGGGGTCAGGACCCCATGCTGAACGATGGCGTCGTCGGTATAGCCGGACATGTAGAGGACGCGCATCCCCGGATGCTCGGCCGCGAGCGAAAGGGCGAGCTCAGGGCCGCTGGAGCCTGGCATGACGACATCCGTCAGCAGCAGATCGATTTTCCGATGCGTCCGGGCGAGCCCGCGGGCCTGCTCCGCGTGCTGCGCCACGAGGACGTCGTAGCCCGAGTGAGAGAGAACCTGATTGGCGAGCCGTCGCAGCTGCTCGTCGTCTTCGACGAGCAGGATCGTTCCGCAGGCCTTCAGCTTGGCAATCTTCCCCGAAGATGGATGCGACCCTGATACCGGGCGCGCCACGCGCGGAAGGTAGATCCGAAATTTTGTTCCGCGGCCCAGCGCGCTCGTCACCGAAATGGACCCACCGCTCTGGTTCACGATGCCGTGCACGGTCGAGAGGCCCAGTCCCGTTCCCCGGCCGACCTCTTTCGTCGTGAAGAACGGCTCGAAGATCCTGTCTCGAGTTTCCGGAGCCATCCCCGTGCCCGTGTCGGTCACGGAAAGCAGGACATAGAGTCCGGGAGGAACCCCGAGATGGTCCCGCCGACGTCCTTCGTCGAGCTCGACGTTCGAGACCTCGACGTTCGAGAGCTCGAAGGAGATCTTCCCTCCCATCGGCATTGCATCGCGGGCATTCACCGCGAGGTTCATGACGACCTGCTCCATCTGGCCCGGGTCGGCCTCGACTCTTCCCAGGTCGGGCGCGAGGTCGAGGGTCAGGGTGATGTTCTCTCCGATCAGGCGCTCCAGGAGGCGCAGCACCCCCCCGACGGTTTCGCCGAGGTCGAGCACTTCCGGAACGAGCACCTGCTTCCGGCTGAAGGCCAGGAGCTGTCGCGTCAGGACGGTCGCCCGCTCGCCGGCGCGCTTTATTTCCGCCACGTCGGCACGAGCCGGATCGCCCGTGTCGAAACGGCGGTCGAGGAGCTCGCTGTAGCCGAGGATGGCGGTGAGAAGGTTGTTGAAGTCGTGGGCGACTCCGCCGGCCAGCTGGCCCACCGCCTCCATCTTCTGGGCCTGCCGGAGCTGCTCCTCGAGGCTCCGCTTCCCGGTCACGTCGTTGAGCATCGAGAGCCGAAGCTTTCTGCCGGCGATCTGGACGTCGCCGAGATGAATCTCCACGTCGAGAAGGCTTCCGTCCTTCCGCTTGTGCTTCCAGACGCCGGCGAACTGCCGGCCGGCCGCGGACGCCCGGATGGCCTTGCGTGCTCTCTCGATTTCGCTGGCCGGGCGAATGTCGTCCAGCGTCATCGACGTGAGCTCGTCCTTCGTGTACCCGTACTGGTCCGCGGCTGCCTGGTTGGCCGTGACGATCTCGAGAGTGCTCTGATCGTAGGACCACAGGGGCATCGGGCTCTCGTCGAACAGGAGCCGGTAGCGCTCCTCGCTCTCCCGGAGAAGCTTGTCGGCCGCCTTTCGCTCGGTGATGTCCTCGATCATGAAGAGGAACATCGGCTCCGTGCCCAGATCGATCGGCTCGACGGTCATGAGCCCGTCTCTCACCTCGCCGTTCTTCCGGCGGAACGAGGAGGCGAAGCTCTGCACGCGTCCCTGGGTGCGGAGAATCTCGATCATCGGCGCGCGGTCGGCGGCGTTCGCCCAGAGCCCCAGCTCCCGCGCGGTCCGCCCGATCATCTCCTCCCGCTCGTAACCGAAGAACTGGCAGTAGCGGTCGTTCGCGTTCTGGATGAGGTCGCTGCTCGAGCCGATGGCGATATTCGCGGGGCTGACCTGGAAGATGGCCCGGAAGCGCTCTTCTGATCGGCGAAGCTCTTCCTCGTGGCGGTGCCGCTCCGTGACGTCCCGGGCGACGACCGAGGCCCCCGAGATGAGACCGTCCTCGCCCTTCAAGGGCGAGATCGTCAACGAGATCGTGATCATGCGCCCGTCCTTTCGGCGCCGGTCGCTCTCGAGATGACGCACGGGATGCCCCGATTGGATCGACTCGAGGATCTTCGGGAGCTCGCAGGCCTTGTCGGGAGGAAAAAGGCTCACGACACTCATTCCAATCGCCTCGGCCGGCGTGTAGCCATAGAGGGCCTCCGCCCCCGCGTTCCAGGTCAGGATCGTGCCGTCCAGTGACTTGGAGAAGATGGCGTCGTCGGAGCTCTCCACGATGGCGGCGACGCGGCTTCGAGCGGCCTCGACGCTCCTTCGGTCGGTGATGTCGGTGACCATGCCGAGCAGCCCGGAGAACCCTCCGGCCGGGCCGAAGAGCGCGCTCGTGGCGACGCTCGCCCAGAGGACCGTTCCGTCCTTCCGAAGGCAGGGAACGTCGTGCCGCTGGCTCCCGCCTTCTTGCGCCAGGCGGGAGAACCTCTCGCGGACGCCGTCCCGGGCGTCTCCCCGAATGAATTCGTCGGCACCGCGTCCGAGCATCTCCTCGACGCGGTAGCCCGACATCGAGGCGAGCCTCTCGTTCGCGAAGGTGATCGCCATTCTCGAGTCGACGGTCCAGATCCCTTCGTCCGCGGTCGTCACGATGGTCCGAAACAGCTCCTCGCTCTCCTGGAGCGCCGTCTGGGCCTGATCCAGGAGGAAGGCTCCGCTGCCGTCCACGATGGCGTCCACCTGCCCGCTCGCCAGCGCTCGATTCGCGGCGCGCGACTCCGCCAGCTCTCTCTCGAGCGTCTCGATCATCCCGCGGAGAGACTCGACCTCTCCCGGTGCCTCAGGAGGTGAGCCGCTCTCGCTCATTTCGGGAGCCCCAGCGCCAGACGGACAGCCTCGTGGTCGCAAAGAGTGCCGACGATCCGGACGACGGGCAAGGGATGAAGCCGCACGAGAGTCGGAGAAACGATGACGCTGTCCTCGAAGGCACGGGCGGCCTCGCGCAGGACATTGACGACTTCGAATTCGACCGGATCCTCATCGCCGGACCTGACTGCGAGGAGATCCCGGAGGTTGGAGAGCGCCGCCGCCGAGTTGGGTCCGGAGCCCGCCACGTAGAGGCGCAGCACCAGCTTCGTCTTCCTGGTCCCGCCGTCTGCGGCAGCCGGCTCCTTACGCACGTTTCGCGTTTCCTGGGCGGTCCGGCTGCTTTTCGGGACCGGAGGCCCTGAAGCGGCGCAGGCCACGGATGCGTCCGGTGCGGCGTGTCTTCGATTCCGTATCGTTCGACCGCTCCGAGCCGAGTCGTTCGAGCTCGGTCGCTTTCCCTCCCAGGTCCCGCGTGAGCTCCTCGATGCGGGCGGTCGTCTCGGCGATCGAAGCCTCCAGGCCCCGCCGGAGCGCCTCGGCCTCGCGCCGTTCGGGGATGAGAGCAGCGCGGTCTTGCTCCTCTTTTTCCCAGCGAAGAGTTCCCATGAGGACGTCGCCCCCCGACGTGTAGACGTCCGTGAGCGTCACACCGGACCGCGTCAGGACGAGCTCCCGGACCTGGTTCGAGTGGCCCATGCCCCGGGACTTCACGATGGTGAGCGCGCGGTTTCGTTCGCCCCCCTGAACGTTGTAAGAGAGGTGGATCCAGGTGTCCGCGATGGTGGAGATTCCAACGGCGGTCGACTCTCCGATGGCGTTGGCGTTCGCGAGGAGACTCGTGGCGAGAATCGTGATCCCCGACCGTTTCGACGAGGAGATGAGCCGCTCGATGCTCCCGCGCGCTTCGTGGTCCGCGGTGGCGTCCGGAAGCGCGGAAAGCGGGTCGACCACCAGGCAGCGCACATGATGCTTTTCGATGAGGGAACGGATCTGAAGGAGATGCTCCTCGCTGCTCCTCGAACGTGCGGAGACCGAGTGCATGACGAGCAGTCCGGAGCGGATGTGCGACCCGAGGGCGAGCCGGACGGAGCGCAGGTTGCGGACGATCTGCGCCCCTGATTCGTCGAAACTGACGTAGAGGGTCGGCTCTCCGCGCCTGCAAGCGGCATCCGCGAAGGCCCCGGCCAGAGTCGACTTCGCGGTGCCTGGGGCGCCCGAGATCAGGGTGCAGGTGGCGCGGAAAAAGCCGCCGCCGAGCATGTTGTCGAGCACCAGAACGCCGCTCGAGATCCGCTTCGTGCTGGCTGGGTACTCGAGCGTCTCGTCGAAATAGCCGACCTCGAGACCCCGATCGGAGATGATCATCGGCAGTTCGTTCGTCGAGGCGGAGCCCCCGCGATACTTGAGGATCCGGAGATGACGAACTGCGATGCCTGCGACGAGCCGGTGGTTCAACGAGACGACGCAGTCGGCAAGATACTGAAGAAATCCGAAGCGGCGCGACGGAGTCGAAGTCTCCCCGTCGGACTTGGCGGTGAGGATGCCGGTGAAGCCGCTCGTGGCGAGCCACTCGTGAATCCGATGGACCTCTCGCCTCTCTGCGACGGGGTCGTCGAGCTGCGAGAGGAGGACGTCGAGGCCGTCGAAGACGATGCGCTTGGCGCCCATCTGCTTCGCCTTGGCGGACAGGCCGGCCAGGAGACCTGTGACATCGAACGGGCCGCTCTGCAGGGTGGTGCACGGAAGATGCGCATCGAGAAAGAACAGCTTCTTTCGCTGAAGCGTGGTCAGGTCCCACTCGAAAGCTTCCGCATTGGCGACGATCTGGGCCGCGCTTTCTTCGAAAGCGACAAAGATGCCCGGCTCTTTCCATCGGCGAGCTCCCTCGACGAGCGTTTGTAGCGCCAGGATCGACTTCCCGCATCCTGGGCCGCCCACCACGAGCGTCGTGCGCCCTCGGGGAAGCCCGCTCGTCAATTCGTCAAAGCCGGGAATTCCGGTCAGAGCCCGCGAAGGAGGAAGAACGAATTTACCCATGGATGCGACCCCCGGGTGCACGAGGAGCATACACTTTTGAAAGGAGCGACGCTCGATGGGCTCGGCGAGGGTGCCGACGGGACGCGCATTCGCGCCTCGTCAGGCCACCAGGAGCCGTTCGAACTCGCCCGCCGGAATCGGGCGGCTGAAGAGAAAGCCCTGGATCGAGTCGCACCCGTGGAAGCGCAGGATCTCGAGCTGGGGCTGCGTCTCGACCCCCTCCGCGATCACCCGGAGCTTCAGCCCGTGCGCGAAGGCGATCGAGGCGACGGCGATGGCCACGTCGCTCGGGTTCGTCGCGATGTCCTTGATGAACGAACGATCGATCTTCAGCGAGTCGATCGGGAAGTTCTTGAGATAGCTCAGCGACGAGTGCCCGGTGCCGAAATCGTCCAGCGTGATGCGCACGCCCAGCGCCTTGAGACGGTGCAGGGTGGCGAGGCTCTCGTTCACGTCGTCCATGGCGACCGACTCCGTGATCTCGAGCTCGAGCAGCGATGGGGAAAGGCCCGTCTCGGCCAGGACCTCCTCCACGAGCTGCACGAGGTCGGGATCCTGGAACTGCCGCGCGGAGAGGTTCACCGACAGCCGGAGCGGGCGGTGCCCGCGCTCCTGCCACTGGCGCGCCTGCAGGCAGGCCGTGCGGATCACCCAGGCGCCGATCGGGACGATGAGCCCCGTCTCCTCGGCCAGCGGGATGAAGTCGCCCGGGCCGATCATTCCGCGCGTCTCGTGGTTCCAGCGAATCAGCGCCTCCATCCCGTCGATGAACCCGCTCTCCATGTCCACCAAGGGCTGGTAGTAGACGACGAACTCTCCCTTCTCGACCGCGCGGTGCATGCTCGTCTCGAGCGCGATGCGTTCCACCGCCGTCGTGTTCATGGCGGCGGCGTAGAACTGAAAGGTGTCGCGTCCCAGCTTCTTGGCGCGGTACATCGCGATGTCGGCGTTCTTGACCAGGGTCTCGGCGTCGGCGCCGTCCTCCGGGAAGATGCTGATCCCCATGCTGAAGGCCACGAACAGCTCGCGGCCGTCCACCACGAGCGGCTCGTCGAAGGCGGCGAACACCTTTCTCACCACGAGGGCCACGTGCTTCGGCGAGCCCAGCCGCGGCAGGAGGATGAGGAACTCGTCTCCCTCGCCGCGCGCCACGGTATCGGAGTCGAACACCGCGCCGCGCAGCCGCTCGGCCACCAGCTTGAGCAGGGTGTCGCCCGTGCGGTGGCCCAGGCTGTCGTTGATCACCTTCAGCCGGTCGATGTCCACCAGCAGCACCGCCAGCGCGATGCCGGAATGCCGGGCGTGAGTGAGGGTGTTCTCGATGCGGTCGTCGAACAGCGTGCGGTTGGGCAGCCCCGTGAGCGCGTCGTAGTACGCCAGGTACTGGAGCTGCTCTTCGGCCTTTTTGCGATCGGTGATGTCGATGAGCGTGCCCATCACGCTCCCGGGCACCTTGGCCGAACCCTCGAGGTAGTTGATGTTCTCCAGCACCCAGATGATCTCGCCGTCGTGGCGCTTCAGCGGCAGCACGACGTTCGTGAGGAATCCGTGCTCCTTCAGCCTGGTGAGCATTCCGGCGCGGTGCCCGGCCTCGACGTAGAACTGCTCGGCCTGCAGACCGATCAGCTGCTCGGCGCGTTCGAAGCCGAGGGTGCGCGCGAAGGATTCGTTGCACTCCAGGATGATTCCGTCGTGCGTGGAGTGGAACACTCCCGCCAGGTTGCGCGTGAAGAGCGCGCGGTAGCGTTCCTCTCCCTGCGCCAGGGCCTGCTCCGCGACATGCCGCTCGATGGCGAGCGCCGCCAGCCCGGTCGAGAGGTCGACGAGCGCGCGGTGCTCGTCGCCCGGCGCTCCGGGGCGGGGCGCATAGATGGCGAAGGTGCCGAGCAGGGTGTGCTGGGTGGAGAAGATGGGGGTGGACCAGCAGGCACGGAGGCCGTTCTCGAGAGCGAGGTGAACATAGCCCGCCCACAGCGGATCGGTCTCGATGTCGGACGAGATCACCGGCTCCCGTCGGAAGGCGGCCGTGCCGCACGAGCCGGACCTGGGTCCCACAGGGACCTCCGCCAGCGCGGCCAGCACGGCGGCCGGGAGGCTCGGCGCCGCGCCGTGACGCAGCACCCCGGCGGCCTCGTCATAGAGGAGGATCGAGCAGAGCACGCCATCGGACTCGTGCTCCATGAATTCGGCCAGCGCCCTGAGTACCGCCGTCAGCGGCTCGCCGCGGGCAATCCGTTCCAGGACGCTGGTGTGCATCTGGAAGCGGCTCTGGGTCTTCCGGAGCGCCTCGAGCGCGTCCTCGAGGGCGACGCGAAGGTCGGGTTCGTTCGCCAAATCTGCCCTCGCCCGCAATGATCCCGCTCGTTCGCGGCGTTTCGAAAGTGTACTGGACGCTGGCTGGAACGGCGCGGTCAGACCAGGCGCGTGCCGAGTGAATCGATTCGGTGCACGCTGGCCGTCGCTTCCACGCCCGCGCGACGGAAGGCCGCCACCGCCTTCTTCCCGATCCGGAGGGGCAGCGGGCCCTCCTGCGTGACGGCCATCAGCGAGGGGCCCGCCCCCGCGAGCGCCCAGCCGAGAGCGCCCGCCTCGCGCATCGCCGCCGTCACGGCCGCGTAGCCGCGCACCAGCGGTGCGCGTGCGGGCTCCACGAGGGCATCGGAGGTGACGGCCCGCCCGAAGGCCTCGAGGTCTCCGCGGTAGAGCGCCGAGATCAGCGAGGCCAGGGCCGCGGCGCAACGCACGTGCTCGCCGAGCGTCACCGAGCGGGGAAGCACCGCGCGGGATTCCTTCGTGGGGAGCTCGAGCCCGGGGTGCACGAGGACGAGGCGAAGGGAGCCGGGAAACGGGAGCGCCACGGGCATCGTCGTGGTGCGGGGGCTGGAATCCTCGACCAGGACGAAACCGCCGAGCAGGGCGGCGAAGCCGTTGTCCCCGTGCCAGGCGCCGTCGGCCGCGTGCTC
>JBDSFL010000002.1:0-7100 GCA_039919545.1 Thermoanaerobaculia bacterium
CCGCGGTGAATCCCTTCACCGGAGAATCGATCCCCATCTGGATCGCAAATTTCGTCATCGCGAGCTACGGCACCGGCGCCCTCATGGCCGTACCCGCTCATGACGATCGCGACCACGAGTTCGCGCTGAAGTACGGCATCCCGGTGATCGAGGTGATCCAGCGCGACGCCAAGGAAGATCCGTCGATCGCGACCTGGACGGGAGAGGGGATTCTCGTCCGCTCCGCGCGCTTCACCGGCCTGCGTTCGACCGAGGCGCGCGTGGCCATCGCCGACGATGCGGCCGCGCGCAGCATCGGCGGCCCGCGCATCCAGTACCGCCTGCGCGACTGGCTCATCTCCCGCCAGCGCTACTGGGGCACGCCGATCCCGATGGTGAAGTGCGACGCGCACGGCTGGCTGCCTGTGCCCGAAGACCAGCTGCCCGTGGTGCTTCCCGCGGACGCTCCCTTCACGGGCAAAGGGGGAAACCCGCTCGAGAAGGTGCCCTCGTTCGTGGAGACGGTCTGCCCGCAGTGCGGCGGCCCCGCCCGCCGGGAGACCGACACGATGGATACGTTCGTCGACTCGGCCTGGTACTACCTGCGCTATCTCGACCCGAAGAACATGAGCGCCCCCTTCGACACCGGCATCGTGAACCGCTGGACGCCCGTGACCCAGTACATCGGCGGCATCGAGCACGCGATTCTGCACCTCCTGTACGCCCGCTTCTTCGCCAAGGTGATGAAGGATCTCGGGCTCGTCGCGTTCGAGGAGCCCTTCGCCGCGCTCTTCAACCAGGGAATGATCACGAAGCAGTCGCCTTCGGGACGCGTCGAGAAGATGTCCAAGTCGCGCGGGAATGCGGTGTCTCTCGATCCCCTCATCGAGCAGAAAGGATCTGACTCCGTCCGCACCTTCATGCTCTTCCTCGGCCCGGCCGAGAAGGACGCCGAGTGGAACGACGACGGCATCGCCGGGGCCGAGCGATTTTTGGCGCGCGTGGACGTGACCGTGAGCAAGTTCCTCGAGAGCGCGGCCGTTTCCGGCGGCGAGCCGGCCCAGGCCGATACCACCGCCGCGCGCGTCCGGCACCGCGCCACCCAGAGGATCACGCAGGACTTCGAAGCCTTCTCGTTCCATACCGCCGTCGCGCGCCTGATGGAATTTTCGCGTCACGTCGCCGACCTCGTCGCGGACAAGAAAGCCGAGCCGGGCGAAGTGGCCACGTCGATGAAAACGCTGGTGGCGCTGCTGCACCCCGTGGCGCCGCACCTGAGCGAGGAGCTGAACGAGCGCCTCGGCAGCAAGCAGAGTCTCCTCGTCTCCCCATGGCCGCTCTTCGACCCGGCGCTCGCGGTGGAAGAGTCAGCCACCGTGGTGGTGCAGGTGAATGGCAAGGTCCGCGGCCAGCTCACGCTCCCTCGCGGCAGCGACGAGAAGGCGGTCGTCGATCTGGCCGAACGGGAAGAGACGCTCTTTCGCTGGTTCGCCGGCAAGGAGCGCTTGAAGACGATCTACGTGCCGGACCGGCTTCTGAATCTGGTCGTGAGGTGAGCCGCACGCCGAACTGGGCACGCGCCCTCGCGTTCCTTTCGGCGGCGCTCCTCGTCATCGTCCTCGCTCCCGGCTGCGGCTACGGCCTCGTGGGCGCGGGGCGCGGGTCGCTTCCGACCACGCTGAAGACGGTCTACGTGAGCACGTTCGTGAACGAGACGACGCGCGTGGGGCTCGAGCAGCGCATCACCGATGCCGTCCTCCGGGAATTCTCCGCGCGCGCGCGGCTCAAGCCCGTTTCGGACCGCACCACGGCGGACGCGGAGCTGTCCGGCGTGCTCAACTCGTATCAGGTCGATCCCGTTCGCTTCGATCGCGACGGCCGCGCGCTGGAATATCAGATCTCGGTCGTGGCGAAGGTCACTCTCATGGACCGCGCCACCGACAAGCCGATCTTCACGAATCCCGCGTTCCTCTATCGCCAGCCCTACACGGTGCCAACCTCGGCGGGAGGCTACTTCGAAGTGGAAACCGCGGCGGTCGAGGAGCTGGCGCGCCCGTTCGCGCGAAGCCTCGTCTCGACGATCCTGGAAGGCTTCTAGCGCCGGAAGGAAACGCGCGCCCGGGCCGACTTGTGGGCCGGCCCTGAGCGGGGTTTCACCCTTACTTCGCTGCGGACGCGGCCTTGGCCTTGGTGGCCTTGGTGGTCGACAGGGTCACGCGGGACTTGAGGCGGGAAGCCGTCTTCTTGTGGAGCACGCCCTTGCGGACAGCCATGTCGAGCTGGGAGACGGTGGACGGGAGGAGAGCCTCGGCCGCCTTCGGATCGGTCTCGGAGGTCTTGCGGATGCCGCGAACGATGTTCCGCACTTTGGTGACGACCGCGCGGTTGCGCGAGCGCCGACGCTCGCTCTGGGCAGCCCGCTTCTTTGCCTGCTTGGTATTCGCCATGGTTCTCTTCTGATCCCTTCTACGTTCTTGTGATTGGTTCGAGTCGGAGATTCGATCTCGTGAGGACGGCGGAGTCTATCAGGTCGCCCCTCAGCGGGCGTCCGAGCCGAGGCCCCGCAGCCGCTGGCGCGCGCTCTTGGCTTCATCCGAGCCCGGATATTCGTGCACCACGAACTGCAGCTGGACGATGGCCTGAGCCTTTTCTCCCAGCTCCAGATGAGCAAGTCCGCGCTTCAGGTGTCCGGCCGCCGACTTGTCGCTCTGGGGATACATCTTGAAGAGCCTGTCCCAGGCCGCGATGGCCTCGCGCGGTTTCTTCTGCGCCGAGTAGCACTCGCCGATCCAGTAGGCGGCGTCGTCGCTCAGGTCGGTCTTCCCGTAGGTTTGAAGGTATTCCTCGAAGCCTTGGCGCGACAGATCGTACTGTCCCCGCTGGTAGTCCGCCGAGGACTGCGCGAAGAGGTCGGCCGCCGAGGGCCCGCGGCCCGTGCCAGCGGACGCCGAGCCGCCGGCCGGCGAGCCCGCTCCACCCATCGGCGAGGTGCCGGGGGGATTGATCGTGACGGTCGAGCCCGTCGGAGGTCCGGCCAGGATCACGCTGCCCTGCGGGGGCGCGGCGCTGGCGAGACGGCCGGAGGTATCGGCGATCTGCTGGGAGAGCTGAGCCAGGCGCCGGTTGGCGTCTTCGAGCTTGCCGGCGAGCGTCTGCATCTCGCGGATCAGCTCCTCGAAACGCGTGCCGATGTCGGCGTTCGAGCGCAGCAGCGTGGCTGCCTGCTTCGTGAGGTTGTCGTTGAGCTTGGCGACCTCGTCCTTGGAGCTGGATTGCTTGGCGACCGTGTCGACCTGCTTCTGCACATCATTGATGTGGGAATGCAGCCGCTCGATGTCGCTGCCGCTGACACAGCCGCCGAGAACGAGCGCCCCCACGAGGGGGGCGCCGAACCGGACCAGGGAGAGGGCCGAGCGAAAGTTCCGATTCACTTTTGCTTCCACTATTTCCACTTCGATTTCCACGTCGCGGCTGAATTACTTGGCCGTCACCACGAAGTGGGCGCGGCGGTTCTTGGACCATGCGGCCTCGTCGTGACCCATGTCGAAGGGACGCTCCTTGCCCATGGAGCGGGTCTCGACGCGCGAGCCGTCGATGCCGAGCGAGACGAGGTAGTCCTTGGCGGCATTGGCGCGCTTGTCGCCCAGAGCCAGGTTGTACTGCGAGGTGCCACGCTCGTCGCAGTGCCCTTCGATGAGCACCTTGACGGTGTTGTACTTCCGGAGCCACTCCGCGTTGGCGCTGAGGAAATTCCGCTGGTCCTCGCGGATGTCCGCCTTGTCGAACTCGTAGTACACGTCTCGCAGGTAGCCCTTCGTGTTCAGGGACGCGAGGTCCTGCGACAGCGTCATGTCGTCGGCCCTGGGCGTGGTCTCGGGAAACGAGCTGTCTTTCGGCACCGTCGTGGGGACCGGCGTGGGCTGAGCCATGGGCGTGGCCTCCACTTCGGGAGCGGTCTTCACAGGCTTCTTGCTACAGGCCACTCCGACGGCGACCACACCGCAGATGAGCAAAAGACTGGCGTTCTTGAGGGCGTTTTTCATCGGAATCAGAACCTCCACTACGTACTCTTTGATTGACGGGGTTTGTTGACGGGACGACTCTCGGAGACTGTTTCCGGACCCCGGAGAATGCTTCGATGTTAACTCATCGCTGCACTCGGGAGCCGGACCAGAACTCATTCTAGCGACTTCGACCAGGCAGGCGAGAAGTTATTCCCCTGCGACGTGACGGCCTTGGCGTTCGAGCCATCCGCGCCGGCGATGATGATCTGCGTCGAATTGCCGCGAGTCAGCTCCCACGCCAGCTTGGAGCCGTCCGGCGACCAGGTGGGATTCTCGTGCGCTCCCGGTCCGTTCGAGATCTGGACGGTGCGCGCGCTGAGCAGATCCTGTATGCAGATCTGGAAGTCCCCCTCGTTGCGGCAGGCGAAGGCGATCTTGCTGCCGTCGGGCGAGAAGGACGCCTCGTCGCTCCAGTTCCCGGCGAAGGTGAGGCGGCGGACGTTCGTCCCTTCCAGGTCCATCAGGTAGATCTGGGGCGAGCCCTGCCGGTTGGACGTGAACGCGAGCTCGCGCCCGCTCGGCGTCCAGCGCGGAGTCGAATCGATGGCGGGGGAGTCGGTCAGCCGGCGCACGTTCGAGCCGTCGATGCCGGCGACGAAGATCTCCGGATTTCCCTTCACGCTCCCGCAGTACGCGATGCTCTTGCCGTCCGGCGAGAAGGACGGAGAAGCGTTGAGCTGTGTCGGCACCGGCACGTTTCTCCGCTCGCCCCCTTCCTTCATCACGATCGAGATGCCCGGCGGTCCCTTGATATACGTCTGGAAGACGATCTTCGTACTGTCGGCGGACCAGTCCGGCGCGAGCGAGAGCGACTTGTAGTTGGTGACCCGGCGCTGGTTCTCGCCGTCGAAGTCCATGAGGTAGATCTCCTTGAACCCGGGCGCGTCGCGATCGGAGCTGAAGGCGATCTTCGTGAGGAAGGGGCCGGGCTTTCCGGTCGCCCAGCGGACCAGGTCGTTCGCGAGAAAGTGCGCCATCTGGCGCGCCGTGCGCGGCTCGCCGGTGTACGTCTTGTCCAGGACCGACTTCAGGGTCTTCAGATCGTACAGGTGGACCACGACGGTGATCTGCGGGCCGGGCCGGATCTCGGTGTCCAGCAGGAACTGCGCGCCCGAGACGATCCACGCATCACCTTGCTCCCGTGTGACCGGAGGACGCATTCCCTTCGGAAATAGCCCGGGCTCCGCCACGAGGAACACGTTCGAGCCGCCGAGGTCGTCCGTGAGCGTGGAATGGAACGGATCCACCACCTGCCCCTGCAGCTCGGGATTCAGCGGGGCGATGGCCGGCGGGATCGCGATCGGGAAGCGCTTCCCTCCCGTGCCCGAGATCACGAAGGAAAGATCCGTCGGCTGCTGCGTGGTGAGAGGCGTTCCCTGCGGAGCCGTGGGTGACGCGGGGCGTCCCTGTCCCAGCGTCGTCGCCGTGAAGGGAACCGCCAGCGTGAGCAGCAAGGCGGTGACGAGAAGCCGGGGAACGTGTCGGCGAGCTGGGTTCAAGAAACCTCCAATCGGGAAAGCCGGACGGGCACGAGGTCCGGCGGACCTCACCCCTCGCCGGCGGACTGAACATCATTGAAAACGGAGGTGGACGCCGAGCCGTTCACCCTTGAACTCCGGCGGCAGAGGCGGGAGCGGGTTGGCGGCATACAGGGATCGCGTCGCGGCGCGGTCGTAGTAGGGGAGGCCGGACGGAGTCTCGACGCGCACGTCGGTGACCTGACCGGATTTCAGGATCTGGAAGGCCACGACGCAGGCG
Source organism: Thermoanaerobaculia bacterium (assembly GCA_039919545.1). Classification (GTDB taxonomy): domain Bacteria; phylum Acidobacteriota; class Thermoanaerobaculia; order UBA5066; family UBA5066; genus JBDSFL01. Next base: position 5,802 of record JBDSFL010000002.1, read on the forward strand.
GTGCCGTCGGGAACATTCGGCTTCAACCAGTTCGCTCCGATGAGCGACTGGAGCTGCTCGACGTAGTACGCAAACGGAAAGTCCGAATCGAAAGCGGATACCGAAGCGCCGAAGTTGGAGGTGCCCGTCGCCTCGCCGGTGGGGACCCCGCTGGACGTGGGGAGCTCGACGGCCGGCGACGCGCTGGGCATTGACGGTCGCGCAGCGGGCACCGGTGCCGCCTTCACGGGCTTGTCCTTCGTCTTCTTCGGCAGCGACATCGCCTTCTCGGAAGGCACGATCTCAGGCTGGATCTTCTCGATCACGGGGCGCGCCTTCGGCGGCGCCGCCACGACGGGAGCGGGAGGCGCCGGAACCTGCGCGACGGGCACGGCGGCGGGCGGGGCGGGACGCCCCAGCGCCGCAGGGGAGACGATGGAGATCGGGATGTGGTTCGGCACGAACGGCAAGGGCCGCGGCCGCGAGAGGAAGGCGAGGAAGACCAGGAAGGAGAGATGGGCCGCGATCGAGATGATCGCCACGAGCCCTTTCGGAGGCTCCCCGGCGCGACGGCGGCTCTCGAGAATGTCCGAGACGGACGTCTCGAAACCGGGACCGCCCGACGCGGGCAGGATCGTCCCCACTACTTCCCGGCCTCGCTCTTCAGCTCCGTCACCATGCCGAGGCTCTCGACTCCGATCCGGTTCAGGAGATCCATCGTCTCGACCACGACGCCGTAGCTCAGGTTGCGGTCGGCCTTCAGGTAGACGGCCTTGTCCCGCCGGTTCTTCAGCATGAGCTTCAGGCGGTCGCGCAGCTGGGCCCGCGGGATCGGCGTCTCGTTCAGGTAATAGATCTGGTTCTTGGTGATCGAGAGGATCAAAGGATCCTCCGGGGACTTCGGCAGATTCTGCGAGACCGACTTGGGCAGCTTGACCTCGACTCCCTGGTGAAGGAGCGGAGCCGTGACCATGAAGATCACCAGCAGGACGAGCATGACGTCGACGAGGGGCGTGACGTTGATGTCGGCGAAAGCCTCGGCGTCGTCTTCGAGCTTGAACGCCATCGACTTGATTTTAGGTGAAGTGCCGCTCGGCGAGGTTCATGAACTCCAGGGCGAAATCGCGCATCTCGGAACGCGCCACGCGGACCCGGCCGTTGAAGTTGTTGTACGCGATGAGGGCGGGAACCGCAGCCACGAGCCCGGCCGCCGTGTTGATGAGCGCCTCCGAGATTCCCGGTGCCACCGCTACGATCGAGGTCGAGCCCGACATGCTGATCATCCGGAAGGCGTTCATGATTCCCCACACCGTGCCGAAG
>JBDSFL010000053.1:0-10294 GCA_039919545.1 Thermoanaerobaculia bacterium
GCTCGTGCCGGGCACCAGCGTTCCGGCACCGGAGTCGGTCAAGCTCGCGCTTTTGATCAAGTCGAAGGACGGGAAGGACGCGGCGCGGCGCGAGGAGCCGGCCGGCTTGCAGAAGTCCAAGGGCGACCTTTTCTGCGACCGCGCCATCATGCTCGCTCCGGGCGACTACGAGGTCGCGGCGGCGCTGGTGGACGGCGCAGGCGCCATCCTCGCCTCCGCGCACCGGGCCACCACCATCCCGACGTTCCCGACGGAATTTGCCGCCTCACCGATCATCATCTCGATCAACGACTTCCCGGCCGAGAACGCAAAGCCCGGAGACGCCTTCGTCTTCTCGCAGCGGAAGTTCGTGGTGAGGGGGGACAACGTGGTCGGGCCGACCGACGGGCTCTCCTACTTCGTGCGCGTCTATAACCCCAGCTTCGATCCCACGACGAAAAAATCGGGCCTCAAGCAGACGGTGAAGATCAAGGCGAAGGGGGGCGGCCCCGCGCAGGAGCTCGCGCCGCCGCCGGACAGCCAGGTCTCGGCGCCGCCAGATACCAAGGACGGCAAGGCGGCCGTGGATATCGGCTACGGCGTCATCGAAGCGAATGCCGGGCAATACTTCCGCGGCGACCAGGTGATGACGGTGACGATCACGGATACGCTGGCGAACCCGAGCAAGGCGCTCACGATCCCGACGCCGTTCAAGGTCACCGCCGCGCCTGCGGCACCCGCCGCCGCGCCGGCTCCCAAGAAGAAGAGCTGATCGGAAAAGCACGAGAGGGGCGCCGCGGGCGCCCCTCTCGTACGACTCTCCCTCCGCGGAGACCAGTGCAGCCCTACTCGATGCGGGTGGCCTGCGACGCGAGACCCGTTCGATCGGTCGCCACGTCGCGAACGGCCGCCACGAACCGATAGTTCCCGGTGCCGCTCTTGAGCTCTCCCGTGTAGTGGAAGCTCTCGCCGCGCGCCTGCGGCCACTTGTCTCCCTGCACGGTGATCGTGCGGCGTACCGGCACGATCTCCGAACGCGCGCCCGTGTCCTGCGCGGCCGCGATCACGACGTCGAACACCGCCGTCTTCTTCCCTCCTTCATCCGTGAAGGTGAGGGACGAGAGCGGGATGGTCACGTCGTAGCCCGCGAGCCGCTTGCCGAGACCTCCCCCTTTGCGCGGGCTCGCGATGGCGAGGCCGACGGGGAAGTCGCCAGATGCGTCAGGCGTCATGAGAGCCATCTCGATGCGGTCGCGCACGGCCTGATCCGCTGTCTTCGTGGCGTAGCTCGTTCGGGTCCGCACCGTCACGCCGGGACGCGTGCTGCGCACGTCGATCTTGTGCTCGCGGCTCTTCCTGGAGTCGATGGCGGCCAGCGTGATGCCGATCGCGTAGTACGACGAGGATTCGCGGTAGATCCGGTCGAGCGCGGGCTGGAAGTTGTTCCGGTTCGTCACCACCAATCCGCCGGTCTCGTTGGCGAACCCGGCGAGCGATTCGCGCAGGTTCTGATTCGTGATGAAGGAGCTGAAGGGCGAGGGCGAGCTGGAGCCGGCGTCCCCGTCGGTCGTGAGCCCCTTGGCATCGAAGGAATGAATAGTGATGCCGGACTGGTTCGCCTCGGCCACCACGCGGCGATAGTCCTCGAGCACCGATTCGTCCCACTGACTCAGCAGGGAGCCGAGCGCCTGCTGGAACGACTGGCCGGGATGCAGCTCGAGACCGTCGGAGACGTAGATCAAGACGCGCTTGCCCGAGCGGGCGGCGAGCGCCGCGACGGCGCGTCTCAGGTCGTCGAGCGTGCCCTTCTCTCTCGCGCGCACTTGCTGCGACCACGCGTTGATGAGCGCCTGGCGCGTTCCCGGCCGCGACCGCTGGGCCTCGCTCACCGTGCGGCGGTAGTCGCTCTCCCAGCGGATCCCGCTGGGAGGGATCTTGTCCATGCGCGACAGCCCGTCGAGCAGCGCTTCCTTGGAGGAGGTGAACGGCACGACCACGCGCGACGAGCCTCCGTACGCCACCAGCGCGACGCGGTCGGACGGGGTGAGGCGCGTGATCAGATCGCGGAGCCCTTCCGTGACGCGCTGGCGTTCGAATGGGAGCAGGTGCTCGTCGTCGAAGAAGATCAGGAACTGTCGCGAGAGATAGCGGTCTCCGCCGTCGCCCGCGGTCGTCTCGAGGATCAGATCGGGCGAGGCCTGGCCGAGGTCGGGGCCGTGCAGCGTGCCGGAGTCCACATGGGTGAAGTAGTCGATCGGATACGTCCGTCCGTCCACCTTCATCACGAAGTCTTCCTTGCGCAGATCGTTCACGGGCGTGCCGTCCTTCGTGGTCGCCACCACGTCGAGGTCCATCGCCGTGACCTGCACCACGCGCCGGATCCCTTCCTTCAGAAGCGGGGACTCCGCCGGAGGCGCGCCCGCCGTCCCCTGCGCGAGGGCCCCCGAGGCGCTCCCGAGGGCGAGTGTGACCAGGGCGGCGGTGCGTGCGGCGAGGATCGCAGTGCGCGACCGGAACGTCGTTCGATTCATTCAGACCTCCGCAGCGTCAAAGGTTGACGATTTCGTGCAGCATCGAGGCATCCCGGGCGATCCGCTCGGGGAGGCCCGGGTCGACGGCCAGCGACGCATAGCGGTCCGCGAGCTCGGGGTCGTCGCTCATCCACTCTCCTCCGATCTGTTCCCCGGGCACCATCTGCTTGGCAAAGAAGACCAGCTGGACGGAGGGGGCGCTTCTCGCGTGAACCCGGCCGTCGCAGCCGAGCACGTCCTCGTGCGTCCGGGGGAGATTCAACTTTCGAGCCAGCGTTCGGCCGAAGACGGAGCGAAAATGCGAGAGGGCCAGGCCGCGGAAGGGACCCGCCTGGAACTCGATCGTCATCAAAGCTTTGAGGAGGTCGTAGCCGCCGAGCGGCTCGAGGAGGCCCAGCGTGTACGCCGTCTCTCCTTCGAACCCGAAGGACTCCGCCAGGTGGGAGGCGGCCACTGCGGTGGACAGCGCCGTGCGCCGGATGAAGCGCTGAAGACGGTCGCCCGAGGGTGTCTTGGGGAAGGCCGGACCCGTGAGGAGCGAGGCGAAGCGCCGGACGCCGTGCTCGCCGATCTCGTCGCACGCCTCGCGGGCCGTGCCGACGAGCTCCTTCTTCTCGAGCCGCAAGGCATTGGCCAGCATGAGGAAGTTCGCGGCGAGAAAAGGGTCGAGGGCGGCGATCTGGACGAGCCGTTCCGGATCTCCTCCGTCCGCCAGCGCGGCCTGCAGGAGCTGGGCGGTGTCGTCGTAGATCGGAAACGGACGCAGCGGCTCGAGCAGCCTCTTGTGAACTTCGTCCGCGAACAGATTGAAAACGTAGAAGCGGTCGCGGATGGCTCCGGGCGCCGCCCCGTCGGGAGGCAGGCTCTCGAGAATCGACCAGAACGAGCCGGCCAGCGTCTCGGGGCGAAACTCCTTTTCCCAGCGGGCCTCGAGGTCCGCGGGTAGCGGAGCGCCGATCCGGATGCGCGCCGAGTCGTCGACCGACTTCACGCCGTGAAACGCGAGGACCTGCCCGCGCAGGGAGAGGTGGATGTGCAGGATGTCTTCCGTGCGGAACAGCGGGTCGAAGTCGAACGTGGCGCCGGTCCAGTGGAAGAGGTCGAGCAGGATCTGCACCGCGAGCGTCTCGACGGCCTCGGCCAGGCGCTCGCGCGGAAGGAGCTTGCCGTCGAGGATGAGCCGCGTGAGGTTGCGGCCGGTGACGAAGTTCTCGGCCAGAAGCTCGAACATCGCCGACTCCGGGAGCACGCCGCGTTCGGCCAGGAACGTCCCGAGCCGTTCCTCCTGGCGGGACGAGGAGACGAAGACGATGGCGCCCGCCTTCAGGTCCACCGTGCGCTTCACGTCTCCCCGCGTGACCGTCACGCGGCCGGAGAGAGCGTTGATCTCCAGCCATTGCAGCAGATCCGCGAGCGAGAACGTATCAAGGGTTCCGCTGAGAGTCTTCGACACGGACTGCTGAGTTTGACACGAACCGCGCGAGGATCGACCCCGCGGCGCCTGGAATTCGATTCCCGGGATGACTCGGACAGGCTCCTGGGCCGGCGTCAAACGGCGTAGGGTGACTGGATCAGTTGTTCGCCGTCTCGTGCTTCAGCAGGCGGGCCGCAGCCTTCAGCGCCGTCAGCTCGCGCGCTTCCTTCTGCAGGACGCCCGAGCCGTAGCCGCGGCGTGTGAGGAACTGGTACTCCAGGTCGTTGAACGAGATTCCCTTGGGAATGCGGTCCTTCCGGTAATACCAGGTTTCGACGTCGCCCTCCACCTCGCCCGGCGTCACCGACGAGCGGTTCGAAGGCACGCGCTGGATCGACGCCCCGCCCGTGAGCGACGGGATGACCTGCACCTCGGTCGTGCGGAGATAGTTCATGACGTCGGACGAGCGAAGGAGCGCGGTGCGCCCGACGTAGTTCGGCGGGCCGAGCACCAGCAGCACCATGCCGCGGTCCGAGAGCGCGCCGCGCGTCTGCTCGGTGGAGAAGTTCGCATCCGCGTACTGCACACGCCGGTAGAACTCGAGCTGGACCTCGTTCTCCCCGCCGTCCTTGCCGCGGGGATTCGGGTTCAGGCGCTTCCAGAATGCATCGATGTACTCCCGGCGCGTGCTCTCGTCCGAAAGCCGTTTGTAGGCGCGTCTCTCGTCGTCGCTCAGCAGATACTTGACCGGCGAGTCGACCCAGTCTTCTGCGCCGTTGTTGCCCGGAATCGCCTGGCGATCGAAGTCCGCCGTCGAGAATGCAGGGAGCGTATCGCCGCCGATCGTCTGGGGACCCTCGGGACTCGGGTTCTCCGCGGGGTGCCTGGCGACCTCGTTCTGCTGCGCCTCGAAGAAGATGCGGAAGCTCTTCGGATACGCGGACGGGTCGACCCTGGCATCGGGCTGGAACGAGAGATAGCGCAGGAGCTGCTCCTTCGCGCGCGCCTCGTCTTTCTTCTCCCACGCGACGGCGGCGGAATAGAAGTGATAGACGGGCAGGACTCTCGGCCGCACCGCGGCACGTTCCGGTGCCGCGATCAGCTCGCTGAGCTGCTTCAGCGCGTTGTCCGCCTCGTCGTATTGCTTCGCGCGGTACGACGCCTTCACCTTCAGCACGGTGACGAGGATGGGGTCGTCGTTGGCGCCAGCGGCCTCGAGCACGACAGACGACGAGAGTGCACCCGCCACCACGAGGAGGCCGGGGAGGCCCAGGTTGCGCAGCGAGGAAACGAGGGCGTGGAAGCGGAACACCGTCAGCAAAGCCTCTCCGTTTCAGTCTAGCATTGCCCCCATGAGCTCGAGGGATCAAAAAACTGCCTTCCCGCCGATGGAGACCTCGTCGGGAATTCCCGTGGCCGGATTGTACGAACCCTCGTCCGTTCCTGGCGGCTGGGAGCCGGGCGCACCGGGGAGGCCCCCGTTCACGCGGGGGGCGCAGCCCGGGGGTTATCGCACGAAGCTCTGGACCATGCGCCAGTACTCGGGCTTCTCGAGCGCGGCCGATACCAACCGCCGGTTTCGGTTCCTCCTCGATCAAGGCCAGACGGGTCTCTCGGTCGCCTTCGATCTGCCCACGCAGATCGGCTTCGACTCGGATCATTCCCTGGCGCGCGGGGAAGTGGGGAGGGTCGGCGTCGCCATTGATTCGCTCGACGACATGGAGGTGCTCCTGTCGGGGCTCCCCCTCGAGAGCGTCTCGATCTCGATGACGATCAACTCGACCGCTTCGATCCTGCTGGCGCTGCTGCTCGCGGTGGCGAGAGGGCGCGGCGCTCCGTGGGAGCGCCTCTCGGGCACCATCCAGAACGACATCCTCAAGGAATACGCCGCCCGCGGAACGTACGCCTTCCCCCCGAAACCCTCCATGCGGCTGGTGACCGACGTCTTCGCGTTCTGCCTCGGGAACGTGCCTCGCTGGAACACCATCTCGATCTCCGGCTACCACATCCGCGAGGCGGGCTCGACCGCGGTGCAGGAGCTGGCCTTCACGCTCGCCGACGGGCTCGAGTACCTGAAGGCCGCCCAGGATGCCGGGCTCGATCCGGCCGCGATCGCGCCGCGGCTCTCGTTTTTCTTCAACGTCCACAACGATTTTCTCGAAGAGGTTGCGAAGTTCCGGGCGGCGCGCACGCTCTGGGCGCGCCTGGTGAAGGAGCGCTTCGGCATCGACGACCCGCGCGCGCAGGCTTTGCGCTTTCACGCACAGACGGCGGGCTCCACGCTCACGGCCCAGCAGCCGGACGTGAACGTGGTGCGGGTGGCGCTGCAGGCCCTGGCGGCCGTCCTGGGCGGCACTCAGTCGCTGCACACGAACGGCAAGGACGAGGCGCTCGCGCTTCCCACCGAGGAGTCCGCTCTGCTGGCTTTGCGCACCCAGCAGGTGATCGCGCACGAGACCGGGGTCACCCGCGTCACGGATCCGCTCGGCGGGTCGTGGGCGATCGAGGCCCTGACGGCAGACATCGTCTCGCGCGCCGAGGCGCTGATCCGGCGCATCGACGACATGGGTGGCGCGCTCGCGGCCATCGAGGCCGGCTTCTTCCAGCGAGAGATCGAGGAGGCCGCGTACAAGGCCCAACGCGCCATCGAGGACGGCTCGCAGATCGTGGTGGGCGTGAACGCCTTCGTCTCGCCCGAGGAACGCTCGATCCCGACGCTATCCGTGGATCCCGCGCTCGAGGCCCAGCAGGTGAGCCGCCTGCGCGCGCTCCGGGCGCGTCGCTCTGCCGGCGAGGTGGATCGAGCGCGCCAGGCCCTCGTGGACGCCGCGCGCGAGGGGCGCAACCTGATGCCCGTGATGATCGATGCCGTGACGCACCTCGTCACCCTCGGTGAGATCGTGGATTCGCTCAAGACGGTCTTCGGCGAGCACCGCGACGTCTGAGTCGCGAGGTCGCCTCGAGCTCTTCAAAGCCGCATGAAATGGGCGTTTTTCGAGGGAAATCTGGTGTTTGCCCGCATGAAATGCGTGAAGTGGCCTGTGTAATTCGTTTGGACCCGCAGAACGAGAGGGTTGGTGACGTTGTTACCACGCCGCTAATTTTTGAACAGTCTGTTTTTGCAATCACTTAGCCCGGCTGCACAGCTCTGAGTGCAAGTTTTCCCAGAATGCGCGCCCCTGCGCTGCGAACCCGATTTGCACAACGAAAAGCACAGGCTTATTCACAACGTCGGTGGGGTTCTCGGGCGAGGGCCGCATCCGCCGATTCAGGCGCAGAGGCAACGGTTTGAGCCGGGGTCAGCCTTCCTCGTCGGGAAAGGGAAGCGTTCCCTCGCGTGAGGCGATCCCCGGTTCGTAGCAGCGCCGGCAGCGCGCCTCGTAGATGCCGGCCGCCCCCACTACCACAGTCTCGTCCGAGGCCACGAGCCGCTGGGTGCGACTGGCCGCAGCACCGCACCGGACGCAGATGGCTCGCGTCTTCGTGACCTCCTCTGCGGCGCTCATGAGAGCGGGCATGGGGCCGAACGGGCGGGCGAGATAGTCCTGGTCGAGTCCCGCGACGATGACGCGCTTGCCGAGATCCGCGAGGCGCCCCGCCACCTCGACGAGCCCGGCGTCGAAGAACTGCGCTTCATCGATGCCGACGACCTCCGTGCGATCTTCGGTCAATGCGAGGATCTCGTTCGAGGACGACACGGACAGCGCCATCAGCCGAAGGCCTCCGTGAGAGACGACCTCGACGTTCGAGTAGCGATCGTCGATCTTCGGCTTGAACACCTGCACGCGGCGCCGCGCGATGCGCGCTCGCGTGAGCCGCCGGATCAGCTCCTCGGATTTTCCCGAGAACATGGAGCCGCAGATGACCTCGAGCGATCCGAATCCGGGTGGTGTCACGGTTTCTTCCTCGGGCGCGGGGGCTCCACGCCTTTCTTGGGGCAGATGTCCTCGAGCGGGCAGCGGTCGCAGAACGGTTTTCGCGCGAGGCAGATCTGGCGTCCGTGCTCGATGAGAGCATGGCTGATCCAGACCCATCGCGAACGCGGCACCTTCTTGTTGAGCTGGAGCTCCACCTTCTCCGGATCGGTCTCCTTGGTCCAGCCGAGGCGCCGCGAGAGCCGTCCCACGTGGGTGTCGACGACGACGCCGTCCGGCTCGTTCCAGATGTTGCCGAGGACGACGTTCGCCGTCTTGCGGCCGACGCCGGGGAGCGCGTGGAGCGCCTCCATGGTGCGAGGCACCTTGCCGCCATGCTCGTTCACGAGGGCCCGCGCCGCGCCGCGGATGGACCGCGCCTTGGCGTTGAAGAAGCCGGTGCTCCGGATCACCTCCTCGAGCGCGCCCTCGGGAGCGTCGGCCAGCGCGCGGGCATCGGGAAATTTCTTGAACAGCTCGGGAGTCACCATGTTCACCCGCACGTCGGTGCACTGGGCCGACAGGATGGTGGCGACCAGCAGCTCGAGCGGTGAACGATGCGTGAGCGCGCACACGGGATCCGGGTACGCCGCGTCCAGGCGGCGCATCGTCTCGTCGACGGGGGCGGAAGCCGCACGAGCGACGCGGGGAGCCGGAGCCTTCTTCATTCGGAGCGGGAGGATACCCGTACCGGGCTCGAATCGGGGGATCGCATTCCTTGATTCCCGCCGGGGGGGGTGCAAGACTGCCTTCGCTTGAAAAATTCGTCGTCACCTGGCCGGCGTGCCAGCAGTCTCGGGATCGTCGCCGCGGCTTTCCTCACGGGTGTCACCTGGCCGGCGCCGGCGGCCGCATCCCCGCGACGCACGCACGTGACGATCCTGCAGACGACCGATCTCCATGGCCACCTCCTGGCCTGGGACTACGCGCGCGGTCGCGAGGACGACATCGGCCTGGCGCGAATCGCCACGCGCGTGTCGGCCATCCGCAAGGAGACGCCGAACGTGCTGCTCCTCGACTCGGGCGACCTGATCCAGGGCACGCCGATCGAGTTCCTGCACGCGCGCGGCCGCGACGCCGGAGCCGATCCGATGGTCACGGCGATGAGCCTCATGAAGTACGACGCCATGGCCGTGGGGAATCACGAATACAACTTCGGCCTCGACGTGCTCCGGAAGGCGCAGAGGGAATCGGCGTTCCCTTGGCTCTCGGCCAACACGCGGTTCGTCAAAGACGGCTCGGCGGCCTTTCCGGAGTGGATCGTCAAGACCGTGGGTGGAGTGCGCGTGGGCATCCTCGGGCTCACCACGCCCAACGTCCCGAACTGGGAGCCCGAGGCGAACCGTCCCGGCCTGCGCTGGGAAGATCCGGTCGAGACGGCGCGTCGCGTCGTGCCCCTCCTTCGCGAACGCGAGCGGTGCGACTTCGTCGTCGTCCTGATCCACAGCGGGCCGGAAGTCGATCTGAAGACTCTGGAGCCGGATGGAACCGAGAACGAGAACCGGGTCGCGGCCATCGCGGCCGGTGCGCCCGGAATCGACCTCATCCTCACGGGCCACACGCACCGTCGGATCCCCCTGACCCCGCTCTCGAAGGTGCCGTTCATCCAGCCGGGACGCTGGGGCGACCTGCTGACGCGCGTCGACGTGACGTTCGAAGCGCGCAAGGAGGGGGGCTGGACGGTGACCGACCTGAAGGGCGAGCTCCTTCCGTCGGACGCGTCCATCGCCAGCGACCCCATGATCGTGAAGCTGGCCGCGCCGCACGACCTCGCCGCCCGGGCCTACCTGGACGAGAGGATCGCCGTCGCCGAGGACGCGTTCCCCGCCGATCGGGCGCGCCTCGAAGACACGGCGCTGCTCGACCTCATCAACGAAGCGCAGCTCTCGGCCACCGGGGCGGACCTCTCCATGACCTCGCTGCTTCCGGGCGGCAAGTACGAGGGAATCGCCAAGGGGCAGGTCACCGTGCGGGACATCTATGCGCTCTATCCCTACGAGAACCAGCTGGTGGCCGTGGAGATCGACGGCACGATCCTGAAGGCCTGCCTCGAGCACGCCGCCGAGTTCTACGGCGCGACGAGCTGGGCGGAAGGCCGCCTCGTCCTCTCCATGAAGGAGGGGATGATTCCTTACAACTACGACGTCATCGAGGGAGCGAGCTATCGCATCGATCCCACCGAGCCGGTCGGCTCGCGCGTGAAGGAGCTGGCGTTCAAGGGTCTGCCCGTCGCTCCGGGCGACCGCTTCACGCTGGCCGTGAACGCCTACCGCGCGCAGGGTGCCGGCGGCTACGTCGCGCTCAAGGGAGCCCGCGTCGTGAAGATCGTGCCCGACGAGATCCGCGAGCTGCTGATCGCGCGCATTCGCGAGCGCGGGCATCTCGTTCCCGTCGTGAACCGGAACTGGCGCGTCGGGCCCGACGCGTCCTGGGCTGCTACGAGGAAATAAAGGGCC